>CAWUMT010000130.1:0-4446 GCA_963923735.1 uncultured Acidimicrobiales bacterium | reverse complement strand
ATCTGACGCTGACCCGCGGGACCTACCGCTCCAAGGGCGGCACGGTCGAGCTTCACCCGGCGTACGAGGAGGAGGGGATCCGAGTCGAACTGTTCGGGGACCTGATCGAGCGCATCTCCACCTTCGATCCTCTGACTGGCGACGTGACCGGTTCGCTTGAGGAGACGATTGTCTTCGCCGCCACCCACTACGTCGCCGGCGACGAGACCACGCGACGGGCCATCGAGTCCATCGAGACCGAACTGCGTGAACGACTCGGAGAGTTCGAGCGCGAGGGCAAGCTCCTCGAGGCCCAGCGGCTTCGCACCCGTACCGAGCATGATCTCGAGATGCTGGCGGAGACCGGGGTCTGTGCGGGCGTGGAGAACTACTCGCGCCACTTCGATGGACGAACGGCAGGGGAGCGGCCCTTCACGCTGATCGACTTCTTTCCCCGCGATCTCCTGGTGGTCGTGGACGAGTCGCACGTCGCCGTCCCACAGATCCGCGGGCAGTTCGCCGGAGACCGTTCCCGCAAAGACGTCCTTGTGGAACACGGGTTCCGGCTTCCCTCGGCCAAGGACAACCGTCCGCTGACCTTCGAGGAGTTCGTCGACGTGGTGCCGCAGACCATCTTCGTCTCCGCCACCCCCGGGCCGTTCGAACGCGAGTCCTCGGACCAGACGGTCGAGCAGGTCATCCGGCCGACGGGCCTGCTCGATCCCCTGGTGGAGGTACGGCCCACCAAGGGGCAGATCGACGACCTGCGGGCGGAGATCGAACGAGAGACCGCCGCCGGCGGCCGGGTGCTCGTGACCACGTTGACCAAGAAGATGGCCGAAGACCTCACCGCGTTCCTGTCCGAGTCCGGGGTTCGGGTCGAGTACCTCCACTCCGACATCGACACGATCGAACGGGTCGAGATCCTCAGAGACCTCCGGCTGGGACGCTTCGACGTCCTTGTCGGGATCAACCTTCTGCGCGAGGGGCTCGATCTTCCCGAGGTCTCCCTCGTGGCCATCCTCGACGCCGACAAGGAGGGGTTCCTGCGATCTCGGTCCTCACTCATCCAGACGATGGGTCGTGCGGCGCGGAACGCCTCAGGCCGGGCCGTGCTCTACGCCGATTCGCTCACCGACTCGATGCGCGACGCCATCGGGACCACCCAGCGCCGACGGGCAATGCAAGAGGCCTACAACGCCGAGCACGGCATCGACCCGACGACCGTCACCAAGGCCGTCACGGACATCCTTGGACGCCTCCGAGACCCGTCCAAGGCCTCGGCGAAGGGCGCCAAGAAGCCGAAGCGGACCCGCCCCGTTTCGGCCTCGCCTGCGACCTCGCTCTCCGTGGCTCCTGACGACGTCCAAGCCCTGGCGGCCGAGCTGACCGCGGCCATGGAGGATGCTGCCGCTGAGCTCCGCTTCGAAGAGGCTGCCCTGCTGCGAGACGAGCTCCACGCCCTCTTGGAATCCGTCGGCGACCCGCTGGGCCCGGGCGTCGATCTGGGTGCGACGGCGGTGCCCGAGGCATGAGGACGGCTCCGCTAGCCTCCGCCCGTGGCTGATCGGATCATCATCAAGGGTGCCAGGGAGCACAACCTCAAGGACGTCTCCCTCGACCTTCCACGAGACCAGCTCATCGTCTTCACCGGGCTTTCGGGCTCCGGGAAGTCCTCACTGGCCTTCGACACGATCTATGCCGAGGGGCAGCGCCGCTACGTCGAGTCGCTCTCGGCCTATGCCCGCCAGTTCCTCGGACAGATGGACAAGCCGGACGTCGACTTCATCGAGGGCCTGAGTCCAGCCATCTCGATCGACCAAAAGTCCGCCTCGCGCAATCCACGCTCCACGGTGGGCACCATCACCGAGGTCTACGACTACCTGCGACTCCTCTTCGCCCGAGCAGGCCGACCCCACTGCCCGACGTGTGGGCAGGCCGTCGCCCGTCAGACACCCCAGCAGATCGTCGACCGGATCCTGGCGATGAAGGAGGGCACACGCTTCTTGGTTCTCGCTCCCGTAGTCCGGGGGCGCAAGGGGGAGTACTCGACCCTGCTCGATGACCTCGCGTCGGAGGGCTACGCACGCGCCCGAGTCGACGGAGCCATGGTCGAGCTCGCAGATCGCTCCACGCTGAGCCTCGCTCGCTACGAGCAGCACACCATCGAGGTCGTCGTCGACCGCCTGGTCTTAAAGGACGGGCTGCGCCAGCGGCTCACCGAGTCGATGGAGCAGGCCCTGGGACTCGCGGGCGGCATCGCCGAAGTCCAGGTGGTGGACAAGGACGGCAACGACGTCGACGAGGCGTTGACGTTCTCGGAGCATCTCGCCTGCACGAACTGCGGCACCTCCTTCGAGGAGCCGGTGCCCCGTTCCTTCTCCTTCAACTCTCCCTACGGGGCGTGCCCGAGCTGTGCAGGCCTGGGCACGCGCTTCGAGGTCGATCCCGAACTCGTCATCGATGACCCAGAGTTGTCGATCGCCGAGGGCGCAGTGGCGCCGTGGGCCGCGTCCAAGAGCGCCTACTTCGACGCCTTGCTGATCGGCGTGGCGGAGACGGGCGGCTTCGATCTCCACACACCTTGGGCGAAGCTCAAGGTCAAGGACCGCAAGCTGGTGCTGTACGGAACGGGCACCAAGAAGATCGACGTGAAGTATCGCAACCGCTTCGGTCGGTCCCGCAACTACTCCGCAGTCTTCGAGGGCGTGATCCCCTGGCTCCAGCGTCTCCACGGGGAGACTGACTCGGAGTTCCGGCGGGAGCAGATCGAGGAGTACATGCGTGAGGTGGCGTGTGCCACCTGCCACGGAGCGCGACTGCGTCCCGAGTCCCTGGCCGTCACCATCGGGGACAAGTCGATCGCCGAAGTGTGCGATCTGCCCATCGGAGACGCAGTGGACTTCCTTGAGCAGCTCGACCTCTCCGAGCGCGAGGCCATGATCGCCGAGCGGGTCGTTCGCGAGATCCTCGAGCGCATGCGGTTCCTGCTCGACGTCGGACTCGACTACCTCTCCCTGGGCCGCTCTGCGGGAACCCTGTCGGGAGGAGAAGCACAGCGAATCCGGCTGGCCTCGCAGATCGGATCGGGCCTCGTCGGCGTCCTCTATGTGCTCGATGAGCCCTCGATCGGACTGCACCAGCGAGACAACCGTCGTCTCATCGGCACCCTCGAGCGCTTGAAGTCACTCGGCAACACCGTGATCGTCGTCGAGCACGACGAGGAGACCATCATGGTGGCAGACCATGTGGTCGACATCGGCCCCGGAGCGGGGGAGCACGGGGGATCGGTGATCCACTCGGGTCCCGTGAAGGGCAAGAACGGACTGCTCCAGAACAAGGCGTCGATCACCGGGCAGTATCTGGCCGGCAAGCGACGCATCGAAGTCCCCGACACCCGCCGAGAGGGTAACGGAAAGTCCCTCGTCATCACCAAGGCCTCGGAGAACAACCTCAAGGACCTCGACGTCGCCATCCCGCTCGGCAAGATGGTGGCCATCACCGGGGTCTCCGGATCAGGGAAGTCCTCGCTGGTCAACGAGATCCTGCTCAAGGCGCTCCAGTCGAAGCTCCACCGGGCCAAGGTGGTTCCCGGTGCGCACGGTTCGATCAAGGGACTCGAGAACGTCGACAAGGTCGTGGCCGTGGACCAGCAGCCCATCGGTCGGACCCCGCGTTCGAATCCCGCCACCTACACCGGGGTCTTCGATCACATCCGCAAACTCTTCGCCCAGACCCCTGAGGCCAAGGTTCGGGGATATCAGCAGGGGCGGTTCTCCTTCAACGTCAAGGGAGGCCGCTGCGAGGCCTGTGCGGGCGACGGCACCCTCAAGATCGAGATGCACTTCCTGCCCGACGTCTACGTCCCCTGTGAGGTCTGCGGTGGCGCACGGTACAACCGTGAGACCCTCGAGGTGCACTTCCGGGGCAAGTCGATCGCCGATGTACTGAACATGCCGGTGGCTGAGGCGCTCGAGTTCTTCGATCACCAGCCCTCGATCAAGCGCCACCTCCAGACGCTTGTCGACGTCGGCCTTGGCTACGTCCGTCTCGGCCAGCCTGCTCCCCAGCTCTCCGGTGGTGAGGCCCAGCGGGTGAAGTTGGCGACCGAGCTGAGTCGTCGGCCCAACGGCCACACCCTCTACGTGCTCGACGAACCGACCACCGGTCTCCACTTCGAGGACGTGGCCCGACTGCTCGTGGTGCTCCAACGCCTGGTCGACCACGGCAACACGGTGCTCGTGATCGAGCACAACCTCGACGTGATCAAGACCGCTGACTGGTTGATCGATCTGGGTCCAGAAGGGGGCGCGCGCGGCGGCGAGCTCGTTGCCGAAGGCACGCCCGAACACGTGGCCGGCGTGGCGGGTTCTCACACGGGAGCTGTCCTGGGTCCCGTGCTCTCCTGAGACCAGCTCAGGTGATCGAGAGCATCCGATCGAGGGCGACCTTGGCCCACCGTGCGGT
>CAWUMT010000129.1:0-4449 GCA_963923735.1 uncultured Acidimicrobiales bacterium | reverse complement strand
ACACAAGGAGTATCGTCGGCAGCGTCAGATGTGTATAAGAGACAGGAATGACTACCTGGCCACCCGAGACTCCGAATGGATGGGCCAGCTCCACCGGTTCTTGGGGCTCAGCGTCGGGCGCGTCGGGCCTGACCTCGGCGAGTTCGAGCAGAAGCAGGCGGCCTACGCGTGCGACATCACCTATGGCACGAACACCGAGTTCGGCTTCGACTACCTGCGCGACAACATGGCGATGAACCGCGAGCAGATGGTCCAGCGTGGGCACGCCTTCGCCATCGTCGACGAGGTCGACTCGATCCTCATCGACGAGGCCCGGACCCCGCTGATCATCTCGGGTCCTGCCGATGAGGCGGCGCGCCTCTACTACCAGTTCGCCTCGATCGCCCGGACGCTCACCAAGGACGAGGACTACGAGGTCGACGAGGAGAAGAAGCTCGTCGTCCCGACCGAGTCGGGCATCGAGAAGGTGGAGAAGGCCCTCGGGGTCGAGAACCTCTACGACGCCGTCTCGATCAACTACGTCCACCAGATGACCCAGGCCCTGCGGGCCAAAGAGCTCTACCACCGCGACAAGGACTATCTCGTCGCCGACGGCGAGGTGAAGATCGTCGACGAGTTCACCGGCCGCACCTTGGACGGCTGGCGGTGGTCCGACGGTCTCCACCAGGCGGTCGAGGCCAAGGAGCGGGTCAAGATCCGCGAGGAGAACCACACCTGGGCCACGGTGACCCTCCAGAACTACTTCCGTCTCTACGAGAAGCTCGCCGGGATGACCGGTACGGCGGAGACCGAGGCAGGGGAGTTCGCCTCCACTTACAACCTCGCAGTGGTACCGATCCCGCCGAACCGCGAGCTGCTGCGCGAGGACCAGCCCGACCTGATCTTCAAGACCGAGTCGGCCAAGTTCAACGCCGTGGTCGACGACGTCGTCGAGCGCCATGCCTTGGGCCAGCCGATCCTGATCGGTACTGCCTCGGTGGCTAAGTCCGAGCAGCTCAGTCGCCTGCTCGAGCAGCGGGGGATCACCCATGAGGTCCTCAACGCTAAGCAGCATTTCCGCGAAGCCGAGATCGTCGCCCAGGCGGGTCGCCTCGGAGGGGTGACGGTGGCGACGAACATGGCCGGCCGAGGTGTCGACATCCTTCTTGGCGGCAACGCCGCAGGACTCGCCGCCCGCCAAGCCAGGGCCGAGGGCCTCGATCTGAACTCTGAGGAAGGCCGCGCCCGCCTCGTTGAGCTCGAAGCGAATCTGTCGAAGGAGTGCGAGGCCGAGGGACTCAAGGTCCGTGAGGCCGGCGGCCTCTATGTGCTCGGCTCCGAGCGCCACGAGTCTCGACGCATCGACAACCAGCTGCGCGGTCGATCCGGCCGACAGGGCGAGCCCGGCGAATCCCGCTTCTTCCTCTCCCTTGACGATGACCTTCTGCGGCTCTTCGCCAGCGGTGCGATGAGCTGGGTGATGGACCGGGCGCTCCCCGATGATGAGGCCATCGAGGCGAAGATGGTGACCAAGGCCATCGAGCGGGCGCAGAACACCGTGGAAGGCCGCAACGCCGAGCAGCGCAAAGACGTCCTCAAGTACGACGAGGTCATGAACGAGCAGCGCAAGGTCATCTACGCCCGGCGTCTCCAGATCATCGACGGCGAGGACCTGCGCGACCATACGATCGAGCTCCTGGAGTCGACCCTGGCCAACGTGGTCGCCACGGCATGTCCGACGGACTACCCCGAAGAGTGGGACCTCGACCTGCTGGTCGCCGAATTGCAGGGCTACTACCCCACGCAGTTCACCAAGGAGGACCTCGCCCAGGCGGGCTCCCAGGCTCAGCTCATTGACTCGGTCGTCACCGAGGCCCTCGAGGCCTACGAGGCACGTGACGAGACCTTGCTCGGCGGTGCCGAGACGGCTCGGCTGATCGAGCGCGAGGTCATGCTCCAGATCATCGACCAGCGCTGGCGGGATCACCTCTCGGAGATGGACTACCTGCGCGAGGGAATCAACCTGCGGGCCATGGGCCAGCAGGACCCCTTAGTGGCCTGGCAGCGTGAAGGCTTTGCGATGTTCACCTCCCTGATGGAGGGCGTGGACGACGACTACCTGCGCTACGTCATGCACGTCCAGCAGGCACCGACAGAGCCCGAGGCGCCCAGCTTCGACAACGTGGTCTACGAGGCGGCCGAGGACCCGGTGGCCGACGTCGCTTCCGCTCAGGCAGCGCTCGCCCAGGCCGCAGGCGTCTCGGTCGATCAGACCCAAGGTGGGTTCGGTCCCGCACCCGAAGTCGAGACCCTCGCTCCCATCGTGCACGATCAGTCCAAGAAGGTCGGCCGCAACGATCCGTGCTGGTGCGGCTCGGGCAAGAAGTTCAAGTTCTGCCATGGCGCCGGCTGAGGTCGGCGAATCACGCGACTACGCCGCCGTCCTCACTGAGCTCGGCAGCCGGTTGGCGGATGCCTCGGGCTACCTGCGCATCGAGGAGGCTCGGGCCCGTCAGGTCGAGCTCGAGGCCCAGGCGGCGGAACCGGGACTCTGGGATGACCAAGATCGTGCTCGCCAGGTGACCACCGAGTTGGGTCGGGTCAACGATGACCTCGCCCAGTTTGACGGACTCGCCTCGGGTGTCGAGGACGCTGGCGTCCTCCTTGAGATGATCGCTGAGTCCGAGGCCTCGGGGGAGTCGGATCCCTCCTTAGCCACCGAGTTGGCCTCGACGGTGACCGAACTCGAACGCTCGCTCTCTCGTCTCGAGCTCCAGAGCCTCTTCCAGGGTGACTACGACGAATCCGACGCGATCGTCGAGCTCCATGCGGGGGCGGGGGGGACTGACGCCCAGGACTGGTGCGAGATGATGCTGCGGATGTACAGCCGCTGGGCGGAGCGACGCGGCTTCAACGTTGAGGTCGACGAGGTCACCGAAGGCCAGGAGGCCGGCTTGCTGTCGGCAACGGCGATCATCAAGGGTCGCTTCGCCTACGGCCTGCTCTCCGCCGAGCGCGGCGTGCATCGCCTCGTGCGCATGAGCCCCTTCGACTCCCAGCACCGTCGCCAGACCTCGTTCGCCTCCCTTGAGTGCACCCCGTTCATGGAGGAGCTCAGCGATGAGGTGGAGATCGAGGAGAAGGACCTTCGGATCGACACCTACCGCGCCTCGGGGGCCGGCGGTCAGCACATCAACAAGACGGACTCTGCCGTTCGCCTGACGCACCTTCCGAGCGGGATCGTCGTGTCGTGTCAGAACGAGCGCTCCCAACACCAGAACAAGGCAAGAGCGATGCAGATCCTCTCGGCCAAGCTGGCCGAGCGGGCTCGAGAAGAGCGCGCGGCAGAGATGAGTGCGCTCACCGGCGAGCGGACGGACAACGCCTGGGGCTCCCAGATCCGCTCCTACGTCATGGCGCCCTATCAGCTGGTCAAGGACCTGCGCACCAACGTGGAGACCGGGAACGTCGACGCAGTGCTCGACGGGGATCTCGATGACTTCATGGAGGCAGAACTGCGACGCCGCCGAGAGGCGCAGTCCTAATCGCTTTGGGCGTGAACTCAATGGAGTTCACGCAACTCTTAGGCGGTTCTTCGCCAGTGCGCCGTTCGAACGGCCACCCCCGGGTAGGCTTGGGTTTGTGCCCAGCGCCCGTTGTGCGTTCGTACAGAGTGGGCGCACCTTGAACCGATGATTCGCCTTGAGAACGTCACCAAGACCTACAAGGGGACCACTGTCGCTCTGAACGACGTCTCGGTGGAGATCGAGAAGGGCGAGTTCGTCTTCCTCGTCGGATCCTCTGGCTCGGGCAAGTCGACCTTCCTTCGACTCCTGTTGCGCGAGGAGCTTCCCGACAAGGGCCGGATCATTGAGGCCGGCCGGGACATCGTGGGACTCCCCAAGTGGCGAGTGCCCTATCTGCGCCGCAACATCGGCTGCGTCTTCCAGGACTTCCGCCTCCTGCCCAACAAGACGGTCTACGAGAACGTGGCGTTCGCCCTCGAGGTGATCGGTCGTTCCAAGAACGTCGTGGAGACCCAGGTTCCCCAGATCCTTGAGCTGGTGGGATTGGGCCACAAGCTCGAGTCGCTTCCTTCTGAGCTCTCCGGTGGCGAACAACAGCGCGTGGCCGTGGCCCGCGCCTTCGTGAACCGCCCCCTGATCCTGTTGGCCGACGAGCCGACCGGAAACCTGGACCCCGCCACCTCCGAGGGCATCATGAGCCTCCTCGACCGCATCAACCGGACGGGAACCACCGTGGTGATGGCCACCCACGACCGAGCGATGGTGGACCGGATGCGTCGTCGGGTCTTGGAGCTCGATCACGGCAACCTGGTCCGTGACCAGGTGCGCGGCGTCTACGGCATCGAGGACCAGACCGGGGCGCCGGCCTGATGAGTAACTTCACCGAGTACGCCGTTCGCGAGACTGCCTCGAACCTCTGGCGGAACCGCCTGATGACCATCGC
>CAWUMT010000128.1:0-4451 GCA_963923735.1 uncultured Acidimicrobiales bacterium | reverse complement strand
TCTTGCGAAGCCGCGGGACCGCCAGACCCACGGCGATGGCGACGCCGACGGCAACAACGATGGCGACGATCCAGACCAGCATCGCCGAGCTTCCTCCCGAGCTGCCCGAACTGCTGGTCTTGTGCGTGGCCTGGGAGAACTTCAGCGTGCCGAGGGCGAAGGGCAGCGAGACCAGGAAGAGCCCTCCCTTGACGATCCACGACGCTGTCGAGACGATCACCCCGGAGGACATCGCGATCGTGGTGTCCACGCCGTGCTTCTGGAAGAAGCGAATACGAGCGGCCATCACCGCGGGGGTGCCGAGGGCCAGGCCCGAGAAGGTGTTCGAAAGTTCGAGGACCACCAGGGGGAAGTAGGGGATGGTGGCATTCACCGAGCCCAGTGAGGCCGCCGCGGAACCGAAGTACGCGACCTGCGAGATGATGGCGGTCGCCGTCACCCACGCCCAGTTGGCACTTCGGATGGTGGAGAACACCTGGGCGACGTGGAGGAAGACCCCGATGAGGGCCCACCCGCCGATGAGGGTGCCGATGCCGAGGACGAGGTTCGTCCAGCTGACCCGCTTGACCTCGACGAGCTTGGGCTCCTCGATCCCCGCCGCCTTGGCGCATTCGGCCCTCAACTCTTTGAGCGTTGACTTGGCCTTGGACCGCCGAAGTGCGGCCACCAAGGAGGGAGGGAGGGCTGCGTCTTGGAGAAAGCCCAGCGCGGCAGTGAACTGCTCGGCCCCGAGCACCTTGATCCCCACCGACGCCGCAGTGGTCGAGTCAGAGGCCAGCGCGAGGATGACGAGCAGCGCCGCGCGATCCCGTTCGATGCCCTCATCAGGCGAGTGGGTGCGGGCTCGATCGAAGTCGACAAGGCAGACCGAGTCGCCGTCGATGAAGAAGCGATCAGGATCGAGCGTCCCGTGGGTCAGCTGGTCCTTCCCCAAGGACGCCACGATGGTGGCCATGGCCTCGAGTGCCGCGGGACTCGGCTTGCTTCCGGAGGCAAGAAGATCATCGAGGCTCGTTCCCGCACCGATCTGCGAGACGACCAGCGCAGTCTTCGAGTCGCCCGCGGTGCCCGACGCGATCACCGTGGGCGCCGCGCCGTCCGAGGCCTGCTTGGCAAGGAGCGACAGGTAACACTCATGATCGACCTGCTGGGCTCTGGTGATCATGAACGGTCCGACGTCGTTGCGCAGCCAGATCATCCGGTAGATCTTCGAGAACAGCTGGCTGTCCCGTGCGTCTCGGCCGTAGACCGAGACCCGGAGCTTTCTCCCGTCCGTCGCTTCAGCAGAGAACCGCGCCAATCCCCACTGTTGGTGAGGTGCGGGCTGGACACCGCTCGCACTGACGCCCAGATCACCAAGCACCTGGGTCACCGCTGCGGAGTCGGGCACGCCTGAGGGAGAGCCGAAGATCAGGCGGATCGTCGCCGCGCATCCCCAACCGACCACGATCGAGGCCAGCAGAGAGGTGGGCAGCCCCATCCCCACCATCAGCCCGCTGAGGTACCCGATGGCGATCAGCACCTCGGCGGACCGCTGGATCCCACGGCTCAGGTACGGCAGTGCTGCCAGAAGGACGGCCACCGAGACGGCGAGGACCGGGACTGGAAACCCCAGGTTGATGCCGTGGACCTTCGACGTCGCCTCACCCGGAAACCGTGCGGTGAGGCCGAAGACGTGCTGACTGAACAATGAGACGCCCCATGCGAGGAACCCTGAGCAGGCGAGATCCCTCAAGATCTCGCGCCGATGGCCGAAGAGCGCGGCAGCCAGCGCGAAGAGGACCGCACCTGCAGAGACCAGCACCCAGACCAGGCGGACCAGCCAGGTCAGCCCCAACGGAGGAGGGTAGAGCCAGTTGGCCAGATCGACCTGGATCGACGTCCGAGCGGAGAGCCCGAGCCACAGGATTGCGAACGCGGTGATCGCCAAGATGACCTTGAGAGCGTCAGATCCACTGCGCCGACGTCCCCCACGTCCAAGGGGGGCGAGGAAGAACGCGTTCAGGCGGTCACTGAACGTGTGGTGCGGGGGTGCAGCGACCGTCGTGACCATCGCTTGATGTTACGCAATCTCGATTCGGCGTGAGCCTGAATCACCGCCTCAGGCGCCCGTTGCCCCTGAGATGCCCGTGGCCTTCTCGAGGCGGAGGGTCGAAGACTTCACGGCCTTCTGTCCGAAGTGATCAGGAGCCGGTGGATACACCGTCGAGTTGTAGGAGGTCACGTAGGGCCCGAGCCGGACGAATTCGATGGCGAAGGCCATCGTCATGTTGGCCACCTCGAGAGTCACGCCATAGGCCATCGAGGCGTCTCCGACCTTGGTCACGTCGATAGTGCCCACGTTCAGGGTGACGGTCAAACCTCCGGACTGGGCCTCCACCTGGTTCTTCAACGTGGTGAAGATCTTCTTGAGGCACGTCAGGGTGTTGGACGAGGAATAGGTGGCATACGAGGCCTTCGCCACATCGACCGAGGTGTAGCCGACCACCTGGTTCGAGATCGACGTCGAGTTTCCACTCGAATCCGCGGGGGCGTCCCATGTGGGTGAATCCAGCTTCAGCGCCTTCTTGTCGGCCGTCATCTGAGCGAGGAACTCCGCACAGGCGGGGAACTTGGCGGCTTGGCTCTTGATGTCAGAGTTGTCCTGGCTCTGCGCAGCGGACTTGGTCCATCCCGACGGAACGTCGCTGGCCTGCAGCAGCACCACCTTGGCGTCGGTCTTGTTGGCGGTGGGTTCCGAGGACGAACTGCACGCCGCCAGCGCCGTGGCACCCATTGCCACCGCGAGAGTGGGGATCAGGATTCGACGGAGGTTGACCATGCTCATCATCTTGCCCGCATTCTTGGACGAAGGTAAGGGCCAAAGGTCCCAGAACCTCAGCGCAGAGACCTCTCAATCCAAGGGGAGCTCCAACGCTGCACCACGTTCGCGCATCGCATCTGCGTCGACCTCTCGGATGACCTCGCCAGCGACGAGACGATCGACCGCCGCATTCCATGCCTTGAGGTATGCCGCCCGGTTCCCGTAGCGCTCGCGAACCTGCTCATCGGTGAAGGGAAGGGCCGCCCCGAAAAGCGCACCATGGCCGCTGCCGAAGGCAGCCCCCTGGTACTTGGCCAGCGGCGCCTCCATCTCGGGAAGCCGAACGCCGCCCACCGCGTTGCCCATCGCATCGAGGGTGATCTGGTGGAATCCCTCCTCCTCGAAGGCAATGCGCTCTTGGCGTGCTGCGGGGACGCCCTCGACCAGCCAGCGCTGCAGGGCGCGCAGCGCTCCGTTGAGCACCGGCTGGTAGGTGAGCTGGTTGGCCACTCGGCCACGATCGTCCGGGGGCATGTTGACGTGCTTGGTCACGCCGTGCGGCGTGCCTGCCACCTCCCAGGTGCGCAGCTGCTCGGTGTCCACCAGGGCGATGCGATGGAGGTGGGTGGCCTCGAACTCAGAGTTGACGATGATCACCGGCACGTCGAGGTCGTCGCGGATGGTGGTCATCCGTCCGTAGGGCATCACGCCCTCCTCAGGAAGCGGGCCCCGTGCTTCCCAGACGTAGAGGATGAAGCCGTCGAAGATCCCGGCATTGATCTGGAAGGCGTTGAGATAGGTCGACAACCGCATCGCGGACTGCGAGCCTCCGCTGGCGATGAGGTGGTTCACCTCAAGCCCACGGAGGGGATCGATCTCGGTGGATCGATCGGGTCCGACGACGCGGCCGACGTCGGAGAAGATGTCGAAGGAGGCCTGGTCGCCGGGATGGGAGAGGTCCCCGTAGCGCTCAGGGTCCTGGTCGACGAGCGGGCCGGCTCGTCGGCTGGCGAACTTCTCCATGCCCATGGGGAACCCATGGATGCCCACCTCCTGGACGCTGGCCCCCACCCAGGCGTAGCCCTCGAAGATCTCGTCGCCGAGCACGCCGGGCATCTCATAGCCCGCCGAGACGTTGTTCCACCCCACCACGACGGTGCCGTTGAAGTCCTCGGCATGCTTGGGACGGATCACGACGAAGCGCGTACGGTAGCCCGCTTCCCCGTACTGCTCGACCTCCCAGTGGCCGTCATTGATCGCTTCGGTCCCCTCGGCGATCTGATAGCCGCCGGCTCGGCCGACGAGCTGGAACTCCTCGGCGACATAGCCGAGTGCGTCCAGATCCACCTTGGGCAGCCCCCACGGAGGCTGTGCCCCTTCGATGGGCCCTTCGACGATCGGTGCAGTTGCTCCCATGGCCTCATCCTCCCACGCCGCGTCTGACGCTTCTGGGGAGACGAAGGAGGGAATGGTCAGGCGATGCGGATCCCCGAGATCGCCCGGGCGATGATCAGCTGCTGGATCTCGCTGGTGCCCTCGAAGATGGTGAAGATCTTCGAGTCCCGGTGCCAGCGCTCAACGGGGTGCTCTCGGACGTAGCCGTAGCCGCCGAGGATCTGGATGGCCTCCTCGGTGACGCGCACCGCGG
>CAWUMT010000127.1:0-4451 GCA_963923735.1 uncultured Acidimicrobiales bacterium | reverse complement strand
AGACAGGATCCAGGTAGTGCACGCCGAGCTCGCGGGCCTTGCGAAGGATGTCGTCGTCGACGTCGGTGACGTTGCGCACACACCGAGTCTCGTGACCCAGGTCGCGAAGTCGCCGCTGGAGGATGTCGAAGGCCATGTAGACCGCAGCGTGACCGAGGTGTGCCGAGTCATACGGCGTGATGCCGCACGAGTACATCGTGACGATCGGGCCGGCCTCGATCGGGAAGACCCCACCGCGCGCGGTGTCGTAGAGATTGACAGCCATCGGGTGCGGCCTAGAGGCCGGCGAGTCGCACGGTCGAGTGCGCCTTGTGCCGGATGTTCAAGGTGATGCAGACGGCCGTGAACGCCTCGATGGGTGAGGCTTGGGCGAGGGAGCCGGCGTGCAGGCCACGCAGGGCCGGGATCGAGTTCGTGAAGCGAAGCGTGGCCTCGATGGCCTCTTCGTTGTCTCCGCAGACGAGGACGTCGGCCTCGAGACCTGAGTCGAGATTCTCCATCTCAGAGGCCGGAAGGTGATGGAAGGCGGCGGCCACCTTGGAGTTGGGCAGCGCGGCGGTGATCTGGCCCGCCATCGAGCCCCGCGGCGGATAGAGCGGCAGCATCTCGCGCCCCTCCTTCATCAGGGCATTCACCATCGAGACGACCACCCGTCCCGCCAGCTGCTCCTTGAGCCCCTTGGCCGTGGCCACCGCTCCCTCCCAGGGCGTGGCGATCACCACAAGGTCTGCGGCTTGGGCGGCGTCCTCGTTGGCCACCCCCTGAATCGAACCGGTGAGGCCTGCGTTGGCCTCGAGGATCCCTGCGGCGACCTCCTGGGCACGGTCGGCCTCACGAGAGCCGAGCAGGACGCGATGACCCGCCTGCGCGGCACGCACGGCGAGGCCCCTGCCCGCAGGCCCGGTGCCCCCGATGATCCCGATCTCCATGGTCTGCGACATGGCCCAATCCTCCCACAGCGAAGCCGTCAGCCTACGGGTGCACGTGGTCCTTGGTACCGTCGAGACCCATGGGACTTCTCGACGGCAAGACCATCCTCGTCACCGGCATCCTCACCGATGCCTCCTTGGCCTTCGGCATCGCCGAGCGGGCACAGCTCGAGGGGGCCACGGTCATCGCCACGGGCTTCGGCCGAGGGCTCAGCCTCACCAAGCGCGTCCTGCGCAAGCTCCCCAACGAGGTCGAGCTCTTGGAGCTCGACGTGACCGATGAGGCCCAGCTGGCCTCGGCAGCCGCCCAGGCCACACAGCTGACCCCCAAGCTCGACGGACTCGTCCACGCCATCGGCTTCGCCCCCCAGGACTGCCTCGGCTCGGGGATGTTCGTGGCCTCCCCCGAGGACGTGCTGATGGCCATCAACGTCTCAGCCGTCTCGATGGGCACCCTGACCAAGGCGTTCCTCCCCCTCCTCGAGGCGGCAGGGTCCGCCTCGGTGGTCGGACTCGACTTCGACGCCACCAAGGCCTGGCCGCTCTATGACTGGATGGGCGTGGCCAAGGCCGCGCTTGAGTCACTCAACCGCTACCTCGCCCGCGACCTCGGACCGAAGAACATCCGCTGCAACCTCGTCGCCGCGGGCCCCATCCGGACGATGGCGGCCAAGTCCATTCCGGGCTTCTCCACCTTCGAGGACAACTGGCAGGCCACCGCACCGCTCGGTTGGGACATCACCGACGGCAGCCCGGTGGCCGACGCCACCGTCGCACTGCTCTCCGACCTGCTGCGTGCCACGACGGGAGAGATCATCCACGTCGACGGCGGCGTCCACGCCGTCGGCTCGGTGGCTCCGACCTCCGACTGAGGCTCCCGAGTCAGGCCCCGACGTCGTCCTGGCGGCGGAACTGGGTCTCGTAGAGCTCGGCGTAGAGCCCGCCGCGCTCGAGCAGTTCGTCGTGGGTGCCCCGCTCGGCCACCCGTCCATCGTCGATCACGAGGATCTGATCGGCATTGCGCACCGTCGAAAGCCGGTGGGCGATCACGAGGGAGGTCCGACCCGCCAAGGTCTCGGCCAGCGCCTGCTGCACCGCGGCCTCGGACTCGGCGTCGAGGTGGGCCGTAGCCTCATCGAGGACGACGAGACGCGGCGCCTTGAGCAGGAGACGAGCCAGCGCCACGCGCTGCTTCTCTCCACCTGAGAGTCGATAGCCGCGCTCGCCCACGATCGTGTCGAGGCCCTGCGGCAGCGAAAGCACCAGATCGCGGATCTGGGCGTCCTCCAAGGCCTTGTGCAGCTCGGCCTCGGTGGCCTCGGGTCGGGCGAAGAGCAGGTTGGAGCGGAGTGTGTCGTGGAAGAGGTGCGCGTCCTGCGTCACCACGCCCATGGCCGCACGAAGAGAGTTCTCCGTGGCCTGGCGCACGTCCATCCCATTGATCGAGATCGCTCCCCCATCAACGTCATAGAGCCGCGCCAGCAGCGCCGAGATCGTGGTCTTGCCCGCGCCCGAGGGTCCGACCAACGCGGTGATGGTGCCTGGGGGGATCTCGAAGGTGACGTCGTGGAGGACCTCGCCGGACTCGGTGCGCTCCAAGGTGGCCACGGCCTCGAGCGAGGCAAGCGAGACCTGCTCAGCGGTCGGATAGGAGAACGAGACGTGATCGAAGCGAACCGCCACGGGTCCCTCGGGAATCTCCTCGGCGTCCTCGGCCTCCTTGACGAGCGGCTCGAGGTCGATGACCTCGAAGAAGCGCTCGAAGGAGACAAGGGTGGTCATCACGTCGAGCTGGAGGCTCGAGAGTTGGGTGAGGGGTCCATAGAGGCGACCCAAGTACGCAGTCAGCGCGACGACGGTACCGATCTGCAGGGTGCCGTGGATGGCGGCCACACCTCCGAAGCCGTAGGCGAAGGCCGTGGCCAACGCTGCGGTCAGCGTGAGGGAGATGAAGAAGATGCGCATGTAGGTGGCCTGGGCGATGCCGATGTCGCGCACCTTGGCTGCCTTGTCCTCGAAGTGCTTCGCCTCGTCGTCGGGTCGGCCGTAGAGCTTCGACAACATCGCACCCGAGACGTTGAAGCGCTCGGTCATGACCATGTTCATCTCGGCGTTGAGCTCCATGCCCGAGCGCATCATCCCGCCGAGACGTGCTCCGACCTTGCGCGCCGGAATGAGGAAGATTGGCAGCAGGATCAGCGCCACCAGTGTGATCTGCCACGAGAGGATCAGCATGGTGACGAGCACCAAGATGACGAGCACCAGGTTGCCCACCACGTTCGAGAGCAGGTCGGTGAAGGCCTGCTGGGCGCCGATCACGTCGTTGTTCAACCTCGACATCAGCGCGCCGGTCTGGGTGCGGGTGAAGAAGGCGATGGGCTGAGACTGGATGTGGCGGAAGATCTTCGAGCGCATGTCGTAGATCAGGGATTCACCGATGACCGCAGAGACGCGCCGCTCGAAGAGGGAGAGCCCTGCGTCGATGATGGCCAGACCTGCCGCGATGAGCGCCAAGGTGATGACCAGTGACTCGTTCGAGCCCAAGATGCCCTTGTCGATGATGGAGCGAAGGATCAGCGGGTTGACCGCAGCCACCAGCGCGTCGAGGACCACGACGAGCATGAAAAAGCCGAGGACCTTGCGATAGGGCCGGGCGAAGGCCAGCATCCGCTTGGCCGTGCCCTTGCGGACCTCGTGGCCGAGCACGGAGCGGTCCCGACGCAGCCCGCGCAGCATGGGCACTGCCTTGGCGTTGTGGCCTCCGTGGCCACCCATCCCACCCATGCTCATCGTGCGACCTCGTTCCTTCGAATCGCCTCACATCGTAGGGACCAATGACCCGAGGGAGGTCCGACTCGCTGCCGGTAGCGTGGCCGACGTGCCCGATGAGCCTTCCCCCCACCCGTTCTGGATCGCCTTGAGTGGGTTCGGCGTCCTCGTGCTCATCGGACTCGGCCTGCTCATCTGGAACCTCGTGAACCACGCCACCCACCCGGTCAGCGTGACTCCGGTGACCACCAAGGTGGTATCGGTCGCCCCACAGGGTGACTCGGCGGTGACCATCACTGCCACCGTGACCTCACGAGGAGACGCGGCGGCCACCGTGACGTGTCTCGTCGGCGTGGAACGACCCTCGACGCCGTTGGCCTATCCGACCAAGGTCACCCGCACCTTGGCCCCCGGCGAGACCGCCACCCTCACGGTGACCCGTCAGCTGATCAAGCCCGAAGCGCAGTACGTCGCCACCAAGGATGTGGCCTTCACCTGCACCTGAGCGCCATGGCGACTCAGAAGGGGACGCTGAACGACGAGGTCTTGTCCTGGAGCCAGGTGACCAGGTGGACCCACAGGCCGGTGATCTCCAAGAGCCCCACCACGACCAGCAGTCCCCCGCCGATGCGCATCAGGAGCAGCGAGTGCTTGCGAATGAAGCGCGTCACCACCGCCACGCGGTCGACGAGGAAGGCCAGGATCACGAAGGGGATCCCGAGCCCGATGCAGTAGACGACGGCGAGCAGGGAG
>CAWUMT010000126.1:0-4483 GCA_963923735.1 uncultured Acidimicrobiales bacterium | reverse complement strand
CTGGGGCTTCGTGGTGGCCGCCCCGGACCACTCCGACCGGGACCTCTCTGCGGTGGCCCTCAAAGCGCTCACCGGTCAGTTGAACGAGGCGAATCAGATCAACCAGTCCCATGACGTGACCGACCTGCAGAACACCATCGCGCTGCTCGAGAAGGACAACACCGACTCCTCCTCGATCTTCTACCGTCACCTCGACACCTCGCGCATTGGCGCACTCGGCCACTCTGCGGGTGCGGCAGCCGTCGAGAAGCTGGCTGTGGTCGACACCCGGGTGCGCGTGTGGATTGGCATGGGTGGCGCCTCCTACGGCTCCTTCGGCCAGACCACGACCGGGCCGGGCTCCAAGGTGCCCGCCCAGGCCGGCATGCTGATGTACGCCGAGAAGGATGGCCTTGTGCCGGCCTCCTCGATGAAGAACGCCTACAACGCGCTCACGGGCCCCAAGCGGCTCATCGGGATCGCGGACTCCGGCCACCTGGTCTTCGCAGACGTCTGCACGCTCGGACAGAACGCGGGCGGGATCGTGGGGATCGCCAAGAAGGTCGGACTGCCGCTTCCTGCAGAGATGGTCACCCTCGGCACCGACGGGTGCTCGAGCACCTTCGCGCCGATCTACACCGAGCAGCCGCTGATCAAGCAGGCCATCACCGCCCAACTGCGCTGGCAGATGGGCTTCGATGCCAACCAGAACGCGCTCAACGGCCTCAATCAGGCCTTCGGGTGGCGAGTGCTCGAGAACACGACGGCCTCGACGGTCTCGGGCGCACTGCCCTGGGGCGTGGGCCAGTAAGCACGTCGTTCTGCGATGCAGACGCTTCGAGGTGAAGGGCCCGAGAGGGCCCTTCACTCGCGTCTGGGGTCAGACGCAAGTGCACAAGGAGAGCGGGTGACGGGAATCGAACCCGCATAGCCAGCTTGGAAGGCTGGAGCTCTAGCCATTGAGCTACACCCGCGAGGGTCTGTGCAGTCTACGTTGCCCTCACCCCACCCTCCTGACCGGTAGGTTCGCCTGCATGGGACGAGAGGACACCCCACTCTTTGAGCGGGTCGGCGGCCAAGAGTTCTTCGACACCCTCGTCGAGAAGTTCTACGAAGGGGTCGAGACCGACGAGCTGCTCCGGCCGATGTATCCCGAGGACCTCGAGCCCGGCAAGGTCCATCTGGCGACCTTCCTGGCCCAGTACTGGGGCGGGCCGGACACCTACGCCGAGACCCGAGGCCACCCTCGGCTGCGGATGCGCCACGCCCCCTACAAGATCACCAAGCGCGCCCGGGACGCCTGGCTTCTCCACATGCGCAATGCCATCGACCAGATGGACATGGACGACTTCGATCGGGGCGAGCTGCTTGCGTACCTCGAGTTCGCCGCGAAGTCGCTGCGCAACCGCTAACGACGAACCGCAGCGGCGCCGGGGGGCAGCTCACCCTGACGGGCCAGCCACCGGAGACGAGCACCGAAGGCGTCCCAGTCGTAGACCACACAGGTCTTGGCCACCCGGTCATGCCAGCCGCGGTGATCAACACGGAACACGATCCCCAACAGGCCGAGTCCGAAGAGGGCGATCGAAATGGGCAGGATCAGCGTGCGCAGCCAGGCGTGGCGGTTGTCGATCGGGCGGCCTTCGGAGGTGACGACCCGGAGGCCGAAGACGGCCATGCCGAGCGTCTTGCCGCCGAGCCCCCACTGATACGCGAAGTAGATCGGGTACCACAGACAGGTCACGACAAGGCCGGCGGCGCGGAACTGCGTCACGCGATAGGCGTGCCCGGTGATCAGCGCTGCGGCGATCGAGATCGTCAGCAGGATCAGGATCAGCGCACCCCAGGCGATGGCCATGTCGACGAGGAACGCCAGAAGGCGGCTGATCGCTCCTGCGTAATGTCCCTGGCGGGTGATCCCGTTGCGCCGCGGCGTCGCGTTGGCCATCACGCCTCCACCGAGCCCTGTCCTTGGGTGAGTTCACCTGAGGCACCGAGGAGCAGGGGAGGACCGAGGGGGAGTTCACCCTTGCGGCGCAGGAGCTTGTTGACCCATCGTCCGGTGAAGTCGTCGAGGCCCACGCCCTGAGAACGGACGAGGTCGAGCCCTTCGGAGACCACGCTTGAGGTGGAGCGGGCGATGATCGAGCCGAGCTCGGTCTTCTCGATGATCGTGTCGATGTCGACCTTCTCAACGAGTTCAGGGATGTCGACCCGATCGACGAGCTCGTTGACGTCGACCTTGGCCACCAACTCGTTGACGTCGACCCGGTCGACCAGCTTCTGGATGTCGACGCGGCTCACCAGGGCATCGACGTCGATCTTCTCCACGATGGCCTGAGGGTCCATGCGGTCGACGAGGTGCTTCACGTCGATGCGCTCGACGAGCTGATCCATGTCGACCTTGGCCACCAGCTCGTCGACGTCCACGCGCTGGATGAGCTCGTTGACGTCGACCTTGGCCAGCAGGGCGTTCACGTCGATGGCCTCGACCACGCGGGCCACCACGAGTTCGGCCACCCGTTGGGCCATGCGGTCGAACGCGTTGGCGGAGGGACTCACGAGGTCGAGTCTGCCACCTCGCCGTGACGGCGTCCCCGGCGCCCGAGGAGGAGGACGAGGCCTGCGCTCAGCATTCCCACCCCAGGCATCCAGAGCGACCCACCGCCGGTGGCGGGGAGCGGCGAGGGAGTGGGCAGCTCAGGGAGGGCCACGGCAGCCGCCTGAGCTGAGGCATCATCGGTGAGGATGCCCGTGCAGTGCAGGCCCGTATCGAGTTGGTAGCCCGGTGGCACCTCGAGCTCGGCGAGGCACCACGAGAAGCCTGCAGGGATCGAGAAGTTCAGCCGTCCACCCTGATCGGTGGTGCCCAGGGCGAAGAACTCCGTTCCCGGCGGAACGTGGAGACCCGCTGGGGGGACGGGAGGCGAGAAGCCGGGTGGGAAGGGGCCCTGAACGAAGAGGGCATAGGACGCATCGGGGATCGAGGTGCCCGGGGCGAGGGCGTTGTACTTCTGCGCACTCAGCGTGATCAGGTGAGGCTGCTCGGCGACGGCCACGGTGCGGACCGGGTCAGGCTCGCCCTGGTTGATCACGCCCGTGCAGCGCAGCGCAGGATCCCGGACCCACTCGGGCGGGACGGAACGCTCGGCCACGCACCAGGAGAACCCCACGGGGATCCTGAAGCCCAGGTGTCCCGCTCGGTCCGTGACGCCAGAGGCGTAGAAGGTCATCTGGTCCTTGACGGCGGCGAGCGGGTCGGGGGAGTCGGGGGCCGAGAGCGGTGGGGTGCCGACCACGTAGAGGTCGTAGGTGGCGTCGGGTACCCCCTGGCCGGGCTCGAGCGCATTGTGCTTGGCCACATAGAGGGTGGTCAGGATGCGGTCGTCAGCGAAGGTGACCGATCCGCTCTGGCCCGGCGCGAGCTCGACGTACTGGGTGTCGCCCTCGGGGCCGAAGCGATAGCCCGGTGGCGGGGAGACCTCGCGCACCTTGTAGTAGCCGGGGAGCAGGTCCGCACCATCGTTGCCCGGCGGGGTGCACGCACCGCTCACGTCGGTGGTGCAGTCGCCGAGGACGCTGTAGGTGCCATCGTGCTCGGCGTCGTAGCTCAGCTCGAGGACCGCACCGGCCAGCGGAGCACCGCTGAGATCGTCGGCCTTGTGGAGGCTGAGCTGCGCGGGGATGACGAGGTCTTCGTTCACTCCGGTGAGCGAGATCATCGAGGTGGTGTTGGCCACCACGACCACCTGACGGTCAGAGATGGGCTGATAGCCCGGCGGAGGTTGGGCCTCGTGGAGGGTGTAGGTCCCCGCCAACAGGCGATTCGTGGGGCCGGCCAGCCCATTCGCATCGGTGGTGAGGGTGGCGACCACTGACCCTTGAGAGCGGAGCTCGAAGATCGCACCGGCCACGCTGAGATAGTTCGTGTCGTCGCCCGCCTTGGTGAGCGCCAGGCGTCCCCGGGGTGGCGGTGGAGCCTTCGACGACCACGCCGCGGTGGTCGCCGTGGTGGCAGGGGCCAGCGGTCCGGTGGCGTCCTGAGCGTTCTGAGCGAAGCTGGCTGAGGGTCGGAAGAACTCGAGTCCCTCGCGCCCGAGGGTGGCGAAGGCGCCCATCGAGACGGTGACCGCCGAAGTCGTGTCCGCGGTGATCGGCGCCGAGGCCGCGCCGGTGGCGTCGGTGGTCACCCAGAGCTGGTTGGTCCCGTTGGCATCGAAGGTGGCGTGATCGAGGCCGAGCAGGACCTTGGTGTTGGCCATCGCCAGCCCCGAACCCGGATAGCGGAGCGCGACGGTCGCCGTGGTGGTCACCTCGAAGCTCGAGGCGCCATTGGGAAGCGAGAGCGACAGGGTGGGCGTGCCGCTGGCACCGAGGACATCTCGGTAGAGGCCGAAGAGTGCGGCGAGCGCGTTGGTCACCCCACCGGGGTCGGCCACCAAGGGGGCGTGCCAGGCCACTGAGTCGTAGAGGAGCTTGGTGGCCTGGCCCATGTCGTCCGCAC
>CAWUMT010000125.1:0-4485 GCA_963923735.1 uncultured Acidimicrobiales bacterium | reverse complement strand
TCCGTCAAGGAACTACCGAACCTTCAAAGTCAAGTGGGCCGCCCGGGTCTCGATCCCGGCACCTTGGGATTAAAAGTCCCCTGCTCTTCCCGATGAGCTAGCGGCCCGGGGAGATTCTACGGTGAAGAAATCGGAACCTGTGGCCTAGGGGCGCTGTGATTCGGGCTCCGGTCAAAGCTGAGCCCGGCGACAGAGTCACCCCCACCTGGGAAGGCCTCCCGTGTGCGTGGAAGGCAGTGCTAGAACACTCGGACATGGCGCAACTCGCGCCGGTGGGTAGCAAGGGGAGCCTCATGGACGAACACGCACTTCAGATGGCAGTCGATGACTCGCAGATCCGCAACCTGCTTGCCTCGCTGGCAATCATTTCCGACCTGGGCGACCTTGACGAGTGGGGCCAACTCTTCGCAGAGGATGCGATCTACACCGCATCGGGAGGAATGGCTTGGGAGGGCCGCGAGGCCATCGTCGAAAGCGGGCGCGAGCGTCGAGAGCGTGGGACCCATGGACCAGGAAGCACGAACCGCCACCTGAGCGGTGCTCCGCTGATCCGGTTCACCGGGCCCGACACGGCAGAGGCTCAGTCCTATCTCTGCATGTTTAAGGACCTTCCCGACGGAGGGAACCACGAGGGCACGCCAACCACCAGCCCCACCCTTCTCGTCGTTGGGTACTACCTCGATTCACTACGACGCACGGAAGATGGCTGGAAGGTCAGCAAGCGGGCACTGGTGACGAGCAGCCACACAATGGCCTTCCGCGAGCTTCTGGCCACATTCACCTCCTAGGAGGAGGGGCTCCCAGTTTCCAAGCGGCTGGGTGCAAACTGATGTTCCGCCCGCGAATGGAATCGTCAGGGGATTCAGCGCAAAGGGTGCACCACGATGCCAAGCCGACTGGCGCTGTCCCCAAGTTGTCCATCGAAGGTGGCTACGTCGCCTCCAACTGCCTCTGCGGCCAAGAGGACGCAACAGTCGGGGAGCTTGAGTCCCGTGTTCGAACGGAGGAGGGCTAGGCGAAGCGGCGCGTCGTCACCCAGATCGATGGTGGCGATCTCCAACTGCGAAATCGCAGCGAGTGCCACCTCCAGATTTCCGCTTCGCGCTGGCCCCACGATCGTCTCGGCGAGGGAGATCGGACTCATGCCCAAGTCCTGATCGGAGAGGTCGCTCAGCAGCGACACCGCAGCTTGGTGATGGACGTCAGACTCATCGAGCAGCGCGACGAGAACACTTGCGTCAAGGACGATCACTCGGGCCAGTCTTCACGGAGGCCCTTGAGGTAGTCCTCGCCATAGGAGCCAGTGAGGGAGCCGCTGAATCGCTTCAGGGCATCGCGTCGCACATCACTTCGATGAGCTCCTTCGAGGGCGAGGGCTTGCTGGCCCTGAAGGACCAGTCGCCGAACGAGCGTTGCTCGATTCTCAGCGTCTTCAGGCCACTTCTTTGCCGCCTGGTCGAGCGCCGCCGCAATCTCGTCGGTCTCTGTGATCAGGTGGCGGCTTCTCGTGGTCGGCATGAGCCAAGTGTATCACCTAGAGATGAGTGTTTCACCAAGTAATCCCAGCGCTGATTACCTGTTCTCCCTGGAGGTCGGTCGGCTCGGGGGCGGAAGCTCGTAGCGGCGCAACGGGATGCCAAGTCCCCTGCTGACTCTGACTGCTCAGTAGGCGGAGTGGTCTGGAGGCGAAGAGAGCAATTCCTCCGCCTTGAGCACTCTTGGGTCGTCGTCTCCCAGGAGGTCGCTCAGATCCTTGATGAGTTCCTGGGTGTCGATCGAGCTGTGCTCAACCATCGACCGGAGGTCGAGCCAGTCCTTGTCGCGGTTGAAGAAAGCCTTGAACGTGGCGAGTGCTTGGCAGCTCAAGAAGGGCATGTCGTACCCGTTGAACGGGTGGTGGACAACGCCTTGCGCCACACGCTCGTGGAACGGGGTATTCGAGAGGAAGAGGTCGACTGGGATTCGTCCCCACCACAAGCGGTCCTGACCATTTCGCTCAAGGCGCGAGCGATTCGTCTCGTCAGACGTGATCCCCTTTGGGAGCACGTTGAGGATCGCAGCCGCATTGTCAGGTGCCGTGAAGATGTTGAGGTCGATGTCGTTCGTGGCTCGGGGCTCCCCGATGCACCAGGCGAGTGCAAGTGCACCTCCGAACGCGTGAGGCACCTCGGCTTGCTTGAGTGCGAGATGGAGCTCGCAGATCGCCTCGAGCAAGGTGACGGTCATCGCAGATGCTCTGCGAGGATTGGGAACGACAGCGGCCCAGGATCTGCCCAGGGGAACGCGTCAGCAAGTTCAAGCAGGTCGCGCAGCACCACACCTCGTTCGAATTCGTTTGCCTCGACGAGTTTGGCCTCGAGGATGAAGCCAGCAGATCGGAGGATTCGTTCAAGGACCGGGACACTCGGCGAGACGCGACTCGATTCATAGGCGGCCAAGGTGGCCTGGGAGGTGCCTGCCCGACGAGCGAGTTCCCGCCTGCTGAGCCCGGACCTCTGCCGAGCTTCGATGAGGAGATCACTGGCCTGCACTTCAATAATGGTATCAGATCTGATGCCACTATTGACTATCTGGCCACAGCCGTGGGGCCGGGACATCGAGCCTCCTGCCCTGCCGGGGCGTCGGAGGGCGACGGAACCTTTCACGGTGACCTCCTCTTGGTGATTGGCATGAGGGCGCCTCTCCTCCTTCGAAGAGAGACCGTTGGGGAAACGGGCCATCCGGTGGACTCGCTTGGAGGTAAACGTGCAAACACAGATCGCAACGGTCGCGGACCTCTTCGACTCGTGGCTGTCTCACATCCGCCGGCTTGGACGCAGCCCGCTGACACTCTCGTCGTATCGCTACAAGATCGATGCGGTCCTGCGTCCTCGCCTCGGAGAGATCCCGCTCGAAGATCTCAGTGTCCTCTCGATCGACCAGTTCTATGGCGAACTCCTGGACGAGGGGATGTCGCCGGCGACCGTCAACCACCACCATCGGATTCTTCGCGCGGCGCTCGGCCAAGCCACACGGTGGGGGTTGCTTGCCGTCAACCCCGCACGCTTAGCCACACCGCCGACGTCACGACCTTCAGGGATCTCACCGCCGAGCCGTGCGCAGGTGGGACAACTCATCGAGGCAGCCGAGCGCGGCCCTACCCCCTTGTTGGGTTCGGTGATCTACATCGCCTCCACCACAGGAATGCGAAGGGGCGAGCTGGCAGGTCTTCGCTGGGAAGACTTCGACGACGAGCGCGCCACCATCGAGGTGATCCGGTCGATCTGGCAGGTCTCCGCCCAGTGGGGTGTCAAGGATCCGAAGTCGCACCAGCGCCGTCGGATCACCGTGGGCCCTCGGACCGCCGAGGTCTTCGAGGTGCTCCGTCGACGCTCAGGACATCGTGCGGATCCCGAGTCCTACGTCTTCTCCCTCACCGGAGGACAGGTGCCGTGGCTCCCCGAAGCCATCACGCGCTCGTTCAGTCGGGTGATCCGCTCCCTCGAAGCCTCGACGGGGGAGCCGTGGCCGTTTCGCTTTCACGACCTCCGACACTTCACGGCCACCGAGTTATTCCGAACCGGTCACAGCCCCCGGACCGTGGCCAATCGTCTGGGACATGCCGACGTCGCCGTGACGCTTCGCACGTATACCCATGACACCGATGACCAGGCCCGCCAAGCCGCCGAGTCGATCGAGGTGGACTTCTGAGATGACGAGGAACATCGAGGACCACCTCGGTCGGTGACGTGAGACGATGGTGGCGGGATCGCAAGGCGAAAGGGAAATCTGATGCTCCTGGCGACGATGATCGAAGACGTGGCTCGTCGGCATCCTGATCGAGTCGCCGTGGCCGATGCTGATCGTTCACTCAACTACCAGCAGCTCTGTGCAGCTCGTGATGCCGTTGGGGCACAGCTCCTTGCAAGCGGCTTGGTCCCCGGCGATCGTGTGGCGGTGCTGTCTCACAACTGCGTCGAACAGGTCGTCGTGTACCACGCAGCCTTTCGGGCGGGACTCATTGTGGTGCCTGTGAACACCCGCCTCGCCGGTGCAGAAGTGACCTATCTCCTTGAGCATTCCGAGGCCAGCGCGCTGGTCGTCCACGCGGAGCTCGCGCCAACGCTGCCGGCAGATCGCTTCGGCATCGGGGTCGACCGGGTCTGGAGCATCGCTAGCGAATCTGACGGCCTCAGAGTGTTCGATTCCGATGGGCCCGATGAGCCAGCTTGGCCGGACCTTGCGCCCGACGCCCCGGCCGCCATTCTCTACACCTCGGGAACGACCTCGAAGCCCAAGGGAGTGACCCACTCGCACACATCGCTGTTCGCAACGGCGGCCAATCAAGCATGGACCCAGGAGTTCGGAGCCGACGACGTCCACCTGGTGACGCTTTCGATCGCACACATCGCCGGCTTTGCCGGCCAGGTTCTCACTGCGGCCTATGCAGGCGGTACCGCCATCCTGCTCCTGTCTCTTATACACATCTCCGAGCCCACGAGACCA
>CAWUMT010000124.1:0-4488 GCA_963923735.1 uncultured Acidimicrobiales bacterium | reverse complement strand
TTCGGCACGAAGGATCGTCTCGCCTGGTGCCAGGAGTCCTGCGACCTGATCGGCCACGTCGGCACACGTCACCTCAAGAGGGGCGAGCAGGTTGCACGAGACTTGGACTGCGCCGCTGACCTCGAAGCCCATCGCCCTGAGGTGAGGTCCCCGGATGGCCGCTGCGATTTCCTGAGCCCGATTGAGCGTGGCTCCCGAGAGCCAAAGGTTCCACGCCACCATGATCGGGCGAGCTCCCACCGCCGCGGCGCCGCGGACGGGGCCTGGGATGAGTGGGCCGAAGTCTGGAACGATCTCGTACCTCGGCGCCTTTCGGCGAACTTCGGGAAGCGATCGGGTTGCTCCACCCAGTGGTCCATAGAGGAAGCTGGGCAGGTCGCAGGTTGTCGCAAGGCGACGAGCCGCCTCGTCTCGTAAGAGCACGGCATCCTCCATCGAGGCTGAGCCGAGGGGCACGAAGGGAACCACGTCGACGACGCCGAGCCTCGGATGGACGCCCTCATGGACTCGGAGGTCGAGGCGATCAACTGCTCGTTGGGCAAGGTCGATCACCGAGTCCACGAGCGCTTGGGGCTCGCCGATGATCGTGAGCACGCTGCGGTGATGATCGGCATCAACGTGCATGTCAACAACTCCGATGATCTCTGATCGGAGCGAAGCCAGCCAGTCCTCGTCACGACCCTCGGAGAGGTTCACGACGCATTCGAAGACCCCCGAACGGGGGAGACCCGCGCTCAGTTCGGCAGGACGACGAGGCCGGTGCGACGACGGGACCGCAGGATCCTGCGGCGCTCACGCTCTGAGCGACCGCCCCAGACTCCGTGATCGATGTGGTTCTCAAGTGCGTACTCGAGGCACTGATCGGCCACTTCGCAGGAGGCGCAGATCTTCTGGGCCTGAATCACGCCGAGGCCGTCTGAGGGGAAGAACGTCTCAGGCGACACCGACCGGCACTTTCCATCGGCCATCCACTCTGCGTTCATCTCACAACCCCTCTCCGTGGTGCTTGTGCCGTCATTGTACGGAGCAGAACTGCGATTCTCCTAAGTCCTTACAGAGTTCTTAGACCGCCTCGGACCTGGTGGAATTCGCCGGTCCGCACCCGAGTATCCTTTGGAATCCCACCACAGGAGGACCCATGAGCCAGGTTGAGATGCAGAACCCCGAGGGCGAAGAGATCGAGCCCATCGGCCATGTCCGCATCGTCTACCTCGGCCCCATCGAGCCGCACTGGGACCTCGAGGCTGTCTGGGGCGACGAGGAGGCCATCGAGGCCTTCCGTGACCGGGTGGCCGCCCGTCTGCTCCTGCTTCCCCCGCACGACCCGCAGTTTCGTCGCAATCGCGAGCGGGTCAACCGCGATGCCGAGCGTGAGCACCTCACCCTCGAGTGGGATCTGGGCATCCCCGAGGAGCCTGAGGCTCCTTCGGAGGCCTGAGCACCTAGTCGCCGTCGCCGCCGAGTTCTCCTTCGGACGGCATCTCGAGCTCGCCGAAGGAGAGGCGCTCGAGCCAGAGCGCGGGGTCGTCCAACTCGGTCGGGGTGGGCAGCGCCCAGCCGTCACGCAGCAGCTTGGCCAGACCGTTGTCACCTTCTCGTGCGAGCACTCCGTCGACGAACGCCTGGCCTCGTTCGACCTCGGGTGCGGTGAGGTCCAGACCGAAGAGGCCTCCTGCAGCCTGCTCACCTTTGGCGTCGGTCACCCGGTGGCGGTGCCATGCCTCGAGCAGCAGCGTGGAGCTCCCGCACAGCGTGGTGGTGATCTGCGCGGTGACGTGGTCCACATACGCGCCGATCGCCGTGGTGGCGGCAGTGAGGTTGGCCGAGGTGGCCTGTGCGCCGGGCGTCACGAGCTCCGCGAGGAGCGAGTCGGGGTTTGCCATGAGTCCCGCCAAGGCCTCTGGATCGCCCGAGCTGGTCATCTTCTCGATGAGGGAGCGCTGGGCGGCGAGGGCGTCGGTCATCGACGCAGACAGCAACTCGACGATCCGCGCGGCAGTCTGAGGTGCGCCGAGGACCGCATGTGCGGTGAGCTCGCGCACCAGCGTGAAGAGTCGAACCTCGTCGAGCGGAAGGCTCCAGTCCTCAGCGAAGCGAGCGACGTTGGCCGGGATGACGAGGAGCTCTCCGCTCGTGGGCCAGGGGAGGGGGAGGGCGTAGGTCCCGAGCGCCCGCTCGGCCAGATGACCCGCAGCTGAGCCGAACTGCAGGCCCAGCATCATCGGCCCGAGCATCTCGGCGAACTGACCGAACATCGCGGCGCCCTCTCCTTCGACGCCGAGCTGGCTCAGCGAGGCACCCGTGGTCTCGGCCTGGGCGGCGACCACGACCTCGATGGTCGGTCGCCAGGCTTCGAGCTGTGCGACCGACCACTGGGAGCGAGTGGTCGGGGAGATCTGAGTCTGGGCCACCGCAGCTCTTCCTGTGACGTCGGTGACGTGGCGTGCGGCGATGTCGAGGAGGTGCTCATAGGCGATGCGCTCCAAGGGGTCGGGGTTGGCCTCGGCCTCACCGCCGCTGGCCACGCTCACGGCGAGGGCGCGAGCGGAGTCGAGCCAAGCGTTCGAGCCCTGCCCGCCGAGGATCTTGAGGAGATCCCCGAGGAGTCCGTCGAAGGGGTTCTCTGGAGAGCTCACCCTCGTGATCCTAGGAGCCTGGTTCAGGAGGTGGGCACCGGGGCGACAAGCACCTGGAGTTCGTTGCCGTGGCGTCGCACCGTGAGGTGCAGGGCGACGGCGGCGTCCTGCACGTAGAGCGCATCGACCAGCTCGGAGGCCGTGTGGACCTTCGAGCCCTCAATGGCGATGACCACGTCGCCTTCGAACAGCACTCCGGCTGAGGGTCCGGTGGGATCCACCGCAATCACTCGCGCACCTGCGCCTGAGCTGGTCTGAGCGGAGATCCGTAGTGCGCAATGGGAGGGAGGAGTTCCCTGCGCAAGGCGCAGTGCAAGGTCGATGATGAGCGAGGCGGGAAGATAGAGGTGCGCTCCGAGCCGTGGGGTCGAGACTGCTTCGAGCGTCCCGGAGGAGCTGACGAGCACGGAGCCTGCGGTCTGGTCGAGATGCGTCGCGGCACGCACGGCACCAAGGGCGACGTGGTCGATCACGATGGGGACATCGGTCGAGGAGATCGTGATGCGCTCCCAGCTGATTGGCGCACCTGAGGTGCCGCCGAGAGAGAGAGCGACCGCGGTTGAGGTCGGTGGGAGCTCGCCGACCGAAGGGGGGGCGGGAAGTACCACCTCGGGGCGAAGCACACCGAGCCCGCTTCGAGCGTCGTTGGCAAGCACGGCGGCATGCAGGCGCTCGTTGGTGCCAGTGATCACCGTGACTTGTGTGGTGGGGCTCAGTGGCGCGGTGGTGGCAATCAAACGGCCACCATCGAGCACGAGGCCGTTGGCCAGGTGAGTCCCTGACGCGTCATTGAGACGCAGCACCACGAGCGAGGAGGCGGCGGCCTGCAGGTTTCGAGGTGCCTCGGCCACGGTGGCGACGGCGGTGACCGGGGTGGGAGTCTTCGAACCGCTGGTGGAGAGCACCAGGACACCGGATCCGAGCAGCACCAGCGCGATCACGCCAGCCGCCATCATCGGCAAGGTCGGCCGGCGCCGCGGTGCGTGGGCGAACGGGGCCTCCGCAGCACCGGAACCCTCGAAGTTGGGCAACTCCGAGGGGTGGACCCAACGGCGCGACGGGTCTCCAGCCGCCTCAGGGCGCTCTTGGTGATCGTCGTCTGCCACGGCATGAAGGCTACCGAGGTCGGCCTTCAAGGGGGCCGCGGGCACCTCGTAGTGTGGGGAGCCGTGGCACGCGAGCTGGCAATTGACTTCGGGACTGCGTCGACCCGGGTCTATGAACGCGGTCGTGGTCTGATCTACGACGAGCCCACAGTGGCGGCAGTGGACACCAAGACCCGTGAAGTCCTTGCGCTCGGACACGAGGCCGACGACCTCGTGGGTCGGACGACTCGTCATGTGGTGATGGTCCGCCCGCTCCGACAGGGTGCGATCACGGACTTCGACATGGCCGAGCGGATGCTGCGGGCGATCCTGGCCCGCTGTGGGACCACCAAGGTGTCTCGACCCCGCATCCTGCTCAGCGTCCCGGCCGCTGCCACTTCGATCGAGCGTCGCGCCCTCAAGCAGGCGGCCCGCAGCGCCGGTGCCCATCAGTCCCACCTTCTCGAGGCCCCGATGGCTGCGGCAATCGGGCTTGGTCTGCCTATCAACGACCCGGTGGGCTCGGTGGTCGTCGATGTGGGAGCGGGGACCTCCGAGACCGGGGTGGTCTCCCTCGGCGGGGTGGTGGCCCTCAAGGCGCTGTGCCTCGGAGGGCAGGATCACGACCGCGACATCGCTGATTTGGTCCGCCATCAGTGTGAACTGGTGATCTCTGAACACGCGGCAGAGGAACTCAAGGTTGCAATCGGTGCCGTAGGCACCCTCGAACCCCCGTTGCATGCCGAGGTCCACGGCAGGGTGGTGGC
>CAWUMT010000123.1:0-4505 GCA_963923735.1 uncultured Acidimicrobiales bacterium | reverse complement strand
AAGTTGGTGAACATGCCCTGTGCGGTCTCGGGACGCAGGTAGGCGACCGAGCCCTCGTTCTCGACGGGGCCGGCGTGGGTCTTGAACATCAGGTGGAAGGCACGTGCCTCGGTCAGGTCCGTGCTGCCACAGGCTGGGCACGTGCCTTCGATCTGGTCCTCGCGCCAGCGCTCCTTGCAGCGCTTGCAGTCGACCATGGGGTCCGAGAAGGTCTCGAGGTGCCCTGAGGCGGCCCAGATCGCTGGCGGCGACAGGATCGCGGCATCGAGGCCGACCACGTCGTCGCGCATCTGGACCATCGAACGCCACCACTGGTTCTTGACGTTGCGCAGCATGAGCACGCCGAGCGGGCCGTAGTCGTAGGTGGACCGGAAGCCGCCGTAGATCTCCGCCGAGGGGAAGACGAATCCCCGGCGCTTGGCCAGGTTCACGACCTTCTCGGCCAGGGTGGGATCGGGCTGGACCTCGGAGTGCTCGCTCATGATCGCCCAAGGCTACCGGGCAGACACCTGAGGGTTGGTTTGGTGCGCCCTTCCCTAGAAACACGTCCTCGGTAACCTCGCCTCATGGGCACCAAGCACCAACTCGTGGAGCTCCATCGGGACGAGATCGTGCGAATCGCGCGTTCTCATCGAGCCACCTCGATCTCGCTCATCGGGTCCGTTGCGCGAAATGAAGACACAGATCGAAGCGATGTCGATTTCCTCGTCGAACTCGAGCCCAACTCGAGTCTCTTCGATCTCGGGGGCATCCAGTACGACCTGGCAGAACTCCTCGGCGTGAGCGTTGACGTCATTGAGCGACGTGGTCTGACCGATCGCTACGAAGACACAACCGAAGAGGCTCTTCCTCTGTGAGCAGGACTGACAGCTTCCGCCCTCTCTAGGTCCTCAGCGAAGACGGATTCGCCGCACCAATTCATCGGCCACGAGGCGTCCTCGCCGGGTCAGCACGAGGTTCGCGCCCTCAACCACAAGGAACTCAGGCAACTCGTCTGCGCCCTCGATCGATCCAATGGGCACCCCGACGCGCGTCCGAAGGGCCAAGGCGAGGCACTCGAAGGCGAGCGAGTCGCCCGTCACGTGCTCCTCGCCCTGAACGGGGCTCTTGCCGTTGACCACCCGCTCAAGGTAGGTGTCGAGGTTGGTTACATTCCACGAGCGATGCCCACCTCGGTGCGAATGAGCGGCCACGCCGAGTCCGAGGTAGTCGCCCTGGTCCCAGTAGAGCTGGTTGTGTCGGCACTCCTGGTCGGGCTTCGACCAGTTCGACACCTCGTACCACCCATAGCCACGCTCACTTAGCAACTCGTCGATCAACTCGTAGCGATCGGCCAGGATCTCATCATTGGGGTGGCGTGCGACGTCTCGACTCAACGGCGTGCCGCGCTCGACGGTGAGGAGGTAGGCCGAGACGTGTCCGGGAGCGTGTGGCCCATCGCAGATCGCTTCGATCGCTGCGGCCACGTCGGCATCTCGTTCACCGCGCGCGCCGAGGATGAGATCGACCGACCAGCGCTGCGCCCCTGAGCGCGAGAGCCGCTCCAAGAGCAGCGCGACCTCGTCGCCTCGGTGCACGCGCCCGAGCTCGGCCAAGACCTTGGGTGCAGTGGCCTGGATCCCCATCGAGAACCGGTTGACCCCGGCCGCCACCAGGGCGTCGAGGTGGCCCTGGGTGGCGTCTTCAGGGTTGAGCTCGAGGGTCACCTCGGCGTCCGATGCCAAATCAAGGCGCCTAAGGATCCTGGCGATTAGTTCAGGGTGAAGCCTCGAGGGGGTGCCCCCGCCGAAGAACACCGAGCTGGCCGGTGGATGTGCCTCGGTTTCTACGCGCCGCTCATATTCCGCCACGAGGGCATCGACGTAGGCCTCATGGAGGTCGTCTCGACCCACGTAGGTGACGAAGGCGCAGTAGTCACAGCGCGCACCACAGAAGGGAACGTGGAGGTAGATCCCGAACGGATCGCTCACGAGGGCTTCTTGCCCCGGGCCTCCGCGAATCGCTCGAGCGCCTCGGCCCGCTCCGCCTTCAAGTCCACCATCGGATCGGCATAGCCCGCCGGGCGCAGCAATCCAGTGCCCGCTCCGGGCTGGAAGACCTGAGGTGGCGCGACGTCCGCCAGTTCGGGCACCCAAGTGTGGATGTACTCGGCGTCTGCATCGAAGCGTTCTGCCTGGGCGATAGGCGAGAAGATCCGGTGGAAGGGTGCCGCGTCGGTGCCCGTACCCGCCGTCCACTGCCACCCGTGCGTGTTCGACGCCACGTCCCCGTCATAGAGCCGCCACATGAACCAGCGCGCGCCCCACCGCCAGTCGAGATGAAGGTGCTTGACCAAGAAGCTGGCGGCCAACATGCGCGCGCGGTTGTGCATCCATCCGGTGGCCAGCAGCTGGCGCATGGCGGCATCGACCATGGGGATCCCGGTCTCCCCGAGGGCCCACATCCTGAAGCGGGCCTCGGCCGCCTTGCCCGTGTCCCAGCGAAGGCCCTTCAAGGACTTCTGGAGCGAGGTCGTGATCGATTCGGGCGAATGGAACAGGACGTCCGCATAGAACTCGCGCCAGCAGATCTCCGAGCGGAAGGTGACCGACCCTTCATTGCCTGCTGCGACGGCGGCCAGCACGCTGCGGGGGTGCACGGTGCCGAAGCGGAGGTCCGCACTCAGCCGTGAGGTGCCCTCGACGGCTGGGAGGTCACGACGCTCTTTGTAGCGACCCGCCGAGGAGGAGGCGAAGGCGGCCAGACGTTCGAGTCCGGCCCGCTCCCCCGCTTGGGGAAGCTCCATGGTCGGCTGGTCAGGGAGATCGGTGAACATCGCTGGACGGTGACGTCCTGCGCGGGTGACGAGGTCGCCCGTATCAATGGTCGACGCCACGCTCACCCAGCACGGCTCGGGAGCGTCGAGCACCAGGTGCGGGCCGAGGACCTCCCAGCGGCGTCGAAAGGCGGTGAAGACCTTGAGCGGAGCACCGGACTCACCGAACACCGTTCCGGGCGCCACGGCATAGTTCGAGTCGACGAAGCTCATCTCGACGCCTACTCGTGCCAGCACCTCGGTCACCTCAGCGTCACGACGCTGCCCGTAGGGCGCATGGTCCGCCGTGGCCACCACGTGGCGGACGCTGAGCTCGGCGCAGAGCTCGGCAAGCACCTCGGCCGGCGCACCGCTGCGCAGACAAAGTGTGCCCTCGAGATCCTCATTCAGGGCCTCGAGACAGTTGCTCAAGTACGCCACGCGCGTCGGGCCGGACGGACCGAGCAGGGCGTCGTCGGCGATGAACAGCGGCACGACTCCGTCGTCGCCCCCAAGCTCGACGGCCTGATGGAGCGCGGGGTGGTCACGGAGGCGCAGGTCACGACGGAACCAGAAGACGGCAGGCGCCATCAGATCCCCGCCACCGAGCGCACCGAGCGCAGGCGCCGATCGAGATGGGCCTCCATGGCCTCGGTCGCCGAGCTGGCGACCTCGGCCGCTCCCGCTGGCGGGGCGCCAGCGAGCAAATCGCCCAGGCCACCGCCGTAGATGGCGTGCAGGATCCCGAGCGCGTCGTTCGAGAGGGGGCGCCCTCGACGGCACTCTCGGCACAGTGCCCCGCCGATCGAATAGTCGAAGGCCACGAGCTCGGCGTCGTCGGCTCCGCACTGGGCACAGGCATCGATCATGGGCGCCGCACCGTCGAGCTCGAGCACTCGCAGGAAGAACGCCGGGGCCACGAGCGTGGGGTCCCGGTCCTTGTCGTTGAGGACCCGCAGCGCCCTTGCCAGGGTGTCGAGCAGGGCAGGGTCGGGATGGTCGTCCTGGCCCACCTGGTCGACCACCTCGAGCATCGAGAGCCCTGCCGTCATCCGGTCGAGATCACCACGCAGGTTCCAGTGACGCTCGAGGACCTCGACCTGGCTGACTGTCATGAGCTCAGAGCGGCCCTTCCAGAGCAGCAACGAGACCGAGGTCATCGGCTCGAGGCGCGCCCCGAGCTTCGAGTTCGTCTTGCGGACCCCTTTGGCCACCGCACGCACCTTGCCGTGCTCGGCGGTCATGACCACCACGATGCGGTCGGCCTCCCCGAGCCGGTAGGTGCGCAGCACCACCCCCTCGTCGGACACCTGCGCCATCAGGCGTCCTCCTTGGTCCCTTCGGCCTCGGGTGCACTGCGATCGGGGATCTCGAACTCCTGGGCCTTGTACTTAATGCCCAACCAGGAGTTCAGCGCATTGCCGCCGGCGATGAGCAGGGCCAAGGAAAGCAGGCCGATCACCCAGATGCGCAGGAACGGGATGGCAAGGACCGCCAACAAGAGGATGATCCCGAGGAACACGAGGCCGGCCAGAATGCCGATCCGCCGTGCGGTCACGACTCGAGCCCTCCGTAGCGACGCTCCCGACGCTGGAACTCGAGCACGGATTCATAGAGGTGCTTGCGACGGAAGTCGGGCCAGAGCACGTCCGGGAAGACCAGCTCTGAATAGGCGATCTCCCAGAGCAGGTAGTTCGAGATCCGATGCTCA
>CAWUMT010000122.1:0-4551 GCA_963923735.1 uncultured Acidimicrobiales bacterium | reverse complement strand
ACCCAAATTGAGGGGTCCTTCCCGGCACCCCCTCAGGGCACTCTGGGCGAGGTTCAGGCGGCCGTGGGGCGGAGGGCGTCAGCCCCCAGAAGGCGTCGAATCTCCCCGATCACCCGGTCGGCGTCCACGTTAAAGTCCTCGGGGAGTTTGATGACCTTGTCCCCCACGTGGAGGATCACCGAGGCCTGCCCGGGGTGCTCCTGGAGGATGGCCTTGAGCTCGGCCACGGTCTCATCGGTCATGAGCATCAGGGGGACCTGGACCCGCAATTCAGTGAGTGCCGCCACCTGGAGCGCCGGGCGAGACACACCCATCGCCGTGATCTTCGGCGTGTCATCTCGGGTGTCGACCTTGCCGCGCACCACCACGATCGCATCGTTCTCGAGCAGTGGTCCGACCTCGGTCATGGTCTTGGGGAAGACGAAGACCTCCATGGCGTTCTCTTGGTCTTCCAACACGAAGCGAGCCATGAGCTGGCCGGCTTTGGTGTAGTTGGTCTTGAGCTCGGTCACCACTCCGCCCACGGAACGGAACGAGTTCTCCGGGCCGCCGGGCGCTTCGGCCATCTCACGAAGCTCCGCGATCGTGGCGTCGGTGTGACGGCCCAAGGCGCGCTCGAGTCCGCGAAGCGGATGGTCTGAGACATAGAGGCCGAGCATCTCCTTCTCGAACGCCAGCTTCGTCGCCTTGTCGAACTCCCGGTCAGGGATCGGGGTGTTGGTCCCCTCCCAGCGGGCCTCGGCATCACCGGAGTCCTCCGCCGCAGCGGCGAACAGCGTGGCAATACCCATCTCATGTTCCTTGCGACGATCGATGGTCCGATCGATGATCTCCTCGAAGACGAGGCATGCCCCTTGACGCGGGTGGTTGAGCGAGTCGAAGGCGCCTGACTTGATCAGCGATTCGACCGTGCGCTTGTTGAGGACGGTCGAATCCACTCGTCGAGTGAAGTCGTAGAAGTCGGTGAAGGGACCGTTCGCATCGCGCTCGGCCACGATCTTCTCGACGAGGGCCTCACCGACGTTGCGGACCGCAGAGAGACCGAAGACGATCCCCGGGCCCATCGTCTCGTCGCGACGCGCAGTGAAGTCCGAGAACGAGAGGTTCACATCAGGCACCGTGACCTCGATACCCATGGTGCGGCATTCGCCGAGGTAGACCGCCGTCTTGTCTTTGTCGTCCTTCACGCTGGTCAGCAGGGCCGCCATGTACTCGACCGGGAAGTGCACCTTGAGCCAGGCCGTCTGATAGGCCACGAGGCCATAGCCGTAGGAGTGGGACTTGTTGAAGGCATAGTCGGCGAAGGGCTCGATGACGTCAAACAACTCGTTGCCGAGATCCGCCCCATAGCCAGTGGCCTCACAACCGGCCACGAACTTCTCGCGTTCCGCAGCAATGAGCTCACGGATCTTCTTGCCGCAGGCCTTGCGGAGGTTGTCGGCCTCCTCGAGGGAGTAGCCGGCGAACTTCTGAGCCACTCGCATCACGGACTCTTGGTAGATCATCAGGCCCTGGGTGTCGGCCAGCAGGGACTCAAGGTCATCGTGCTGATAGGTAATCGCCTGGCGGCCGTTCTTGCGATCGGCGTAGTCATTGTGCATGTTGGCGGCCATCGGGCCCGGCCGATAGAGCGCCACGAGAGCACAGATGTCGTCGAACGAGGTCGGGGCGAGGGAGCGCATCAGCGCACGCATGGGCCGACCTTCAAGCTGGAAGACGCCCACCGAGTCGCCCTTGCGCAGCATGGCGAAGACGGCCTCATCGTGGAGGTCCACGTTGTCGATGTCGGGCCGCGTTCCGGTCCCCTGCTCGATCAAATCGAGGCAGACCTCGATGACCGAGAGGTTCCGAAGACCGAGGAAGTCCATCTTGAGCAGCCCGAGTTCCTCGACGTCATGCATCTCGAACTGCGTCACGATCGGGGCGTTGGCCAGATCCCCCGAGGCGTCGGGCTTGCGCTGGATGGGGAGGTACTCAGTCAGCGGATCGTTGGTGATGACCACGGCCGCGGCGTGGATGCCGTCCCCGCGGCGCAGGCCCTCGAGTCCCTTGGCCACGTCGATGATCCGATGGGCCACCTCGTCGTCCTGGTACATCTGGCGCAGGTCTGCGGCGCCGATGTAGCCGTCCTCGAATCCGGGGGTCTTCTCCAGGCACGCGTTCAGCGGGGTGTCCCGGCCCATCAGCAGCGGCGGCATGGCCTTGGCCACTCGGTCACCGTCGGCATAGGAGAACCCAAGCACCCGAGCGGCGTCACGCACGGCGGCTCGAGCCTTGATCGTGGAGAAGGTGATGATCTGGGCGACGTGGTCTGACCCGTAGCGCTCGGCGGCGTACTTGATCATCTCGCCGCGGTAGCGGTCGTCGAAGTCCATGTCGATATCCGGCATCTGCTTACGACCGGGATTCAAGAAGCGCTCGAAGAGCAGGTCGTAGCGGATCGGATCGAGGTCCACGATCTTGAGGCAGTAGGCCACGCAGCACCCTGCGGCCGATCCTCGGCCAGGTCCCACCCGGATGTTCGACTCGCGCGCATAGCGGATGAGGTCCCAGACCACGAGGAAGTAGGCGGCGAATCCCATGTCGGAGATGACCTTGAGTTCGAAGTCGAGCCGCTCTCGCACCTCGTCGGTCATCTCGGGCCCGTAGCGCTCTCGTGCCCCCTCGTAGGTCAGCTCGCGCAAGTACTTCGCCGAACGCTCCTCGTAGGTGTCTCCGGTGATGGCCTCGGGGACCGGGAACTCAGGGAGCGAGGGCTTGCCCAGCTCGAGTTCGACCTTTGCCCGCTCTGCGATCAGCAGGGTCGAGTCACACGCCGTCTCGACCTCACGGAAGAGGTAGCGCATCTCGGCGGCCGACTTGAGGTAGTGCTCGTCAGTCTCGAACTTGAAGCGATTGGTGTCCGAGAGGAGTGCCCCGGTCTGCACGCAGAGCAGTGCATCGTGGGCCTCCGCGTCGTGGCGGTGCGTGTAGTGCGAGTCGTTGGTGGCCAACAACGGGGCGCCGATCTTGTTGGCGATCTCGATCAGCTTGGGATTCGTGCGCTGTTGCTCTGCGAGTCCATGGTCCTGGATCTCGACGAACAATGAGTCCTTGCCGAAGATGTCCTGAAGTCGCGCCGCCCGGCGCAGGGCCTCGTCGTCCTGTCCGGCGAGCAGCGCCTGGAGCACCACGCCGCCGAGACAGCCCGTCGTGGCGATGAGGCCCTCGTGGTACTGCTCGAGCAGCTCCCAGTCGACGCGGGGCTTGTAGTAGTAGCCCTCTAAGAAGGCCGCCGAGGAGAGCTTGAGGAGGTTCTTGTAACCCTGGGTGGTCTCGGCCATCAGGGTCAGGTGGTAGTAGAGCTTCTGGCCACCGTCGGTGTCGCCACCCGTGTCATCGACCCGACCGCGCCGCACGGGACGCTCATGGCGGGACTCGCCGGCCATGTAGGCCTCGGTGCCGATGATCGGGTTGATCCCCTTGTCCTTGCACGCCTTGTAGAAGTCGAGGACTCCGTACATGTTGCCGTGGTCGGTGATTCCGAGCGCCGGCATGCCATCGGCCACCGCCGCATCGACGAGGTCGCCGATTCGCGCCGCACCGTCGAGCATCGAATACTCGGTGTGCGTGTGCAGATGCGTGAATGACTTCGCCACCTCGATGACCGCCCTCCAACGGTTCTGTGCACCCAGACGTTCGAACTACACGGGTGTCGTTTCTGAACCTATCGCGCCTGAATGACGCGAGTCGCCGGGCGCTCTAGAGATAGGTGCCGGGCCGCATGGAGGGCCCCTGGCCACCCTCGGGCAGGGTGTTCTGGCGCATCTGGTCAAGCTGAGCGCGCGCTGCCATCTGCTGGGCCATCAGGGCGGCCTGGATCCCGTGGAAGAGGCCCTCGAGCCACCCCACCAGCTGTGCCTGAGCGATGCGCAGCTCGGAGTTCGTCGGGGTGTCCCCCTCGAAAGGCGGAGCCATGCGAGCGAGCTCCTCGCGCAGGTCTGGAGAGAGCCCAGCGGAAAGTTCCTGGAGGGAGGTCTCGTAGATCTCCTTGAGCCGGATCCGGCCGGCCTCATCAAGCGGCGCCGCGCGCACCTCATCAAGAAGCTGCTTGACCATCGTGCCGATTCGCATGACCTTGGCGGGCTCTTCGACGGACTCTGCCGTCAACTCCCCTGCCTGCTCAGGCGAGAGCACCTCATCGGGCGACAGCAACTCAGGTGTGGGGTCCTCGCTCATCTCGATTGCGATGCTACCCGGGGGGCCTGCTCAGGCCACCGCGAGGGGGACGAGCATCTCCGCTGACGTCAGCGATCCATGTCGGCCCCGCATCCTGGCCTCCTTGGGCACGTCGGGATCGGGGACGAAGACTGGGTCAAACGGCACCACGGCCACGTCTCCCAGACGATCGACGACCTCATCGTCCACCTCCCCGAAGAGGCCCTGATCGAGGACCTGGCGCTTCGTCCACACCCAACAGTGCTCGCCGAGCTCCTCGGTGGTCCGCTGCGCCAACTCGGCTGCGGCGCCGGGCGTGGCATGAAGCCATCGGAACCGACCTTCACCGGAGCG
>CAWUMT010000121.1:0-4573 GCA_963923735.1 uncultured Acidimicrobiales bacterium | reverse complement strand
ACGTAGCTCAGTTGGTAGAGCGCAACCTTGCCAAGGTTGAGGTCGCCGGTTCGAGCCCGGTCGTCCGCTCCAAGAAGGGCCGGAGCGGGGCGCATGCCTCCCTCCGGCCCTTTTTCTTCTCTGAGGCCTGTTCAGTCCTAGGGAGCTTGGCTACTCTTGGCCCATGCTGAAGCGCAACGTGCACAAGGCCCTCAACGTCGGAGCCGCAGCTCTGTTCGGAGGTGGCAGCGCTGCCGTCGCTGCGGGATCCCCGCTCGCCGGCGCCACAGAGCCCACTGGATCGGGTCACGCGGCAAGCGTGAATGCACCAAAGGACCTCAACCCGAACTCCCTGCAGTCGTGCGTGCCGTACTTCGGATTGGGTAAGACCACGTCGAATCTCGCCAAGGTCGAGGTGTACACCTCGGGTGAAGTCGCTCCTGCTCCTGTTGTGGGAACCAACCTCTTTGCCGTGGTCACCGCGACGGATGCATCGAACGTTGTGGTCCGCTGCAAGCTCGACCCCCAGTCGCTGGCATGGACCAGCGAGGCAGATTTCTTTGCCACCTACCTCAACGGCCAGAACTCACAGATCGGTCCCTACGCCTACCCCGGCTCGGCCGACTTCTACATGACCCCTGCGGTAGGAGCGACATTCACCATCGGGAGCACGTCATTCACCCCGGCAAGTGTGACCGTTGCACTGGCGACGAGCATCCCGAACGTGACGATCAATCAGATTGGGCAGCTTGAGGACATCGAGCACGGCCATTTCACATGGAACAGTGCTCAGTGGTTCCCCCTTGCAGGTGACCTTGGGGTGATCGGCTCGAAGGACCAGATGCTTGGCGTAGGCGGCACTCAGGGGGCAGCAGACATGCTCGGCCAGCTCCAGGTCGACGGCAACTGCTCTGAGACCGGTGCAGCGATTACGTCGTTCAATGCTCACATCCACGAGCTCTCCACGAACGCGCAGCCGCCGTACGATTGCACATCCACCTTGGCTGATATTCCGTCATTCTTCGTCTACAACAACACGATCTTCGGTGAGAAGGTCAAGTACGCACCCGTGACCGTGACTCTGGTGGGACCTGAGCCGACCACGACCTCGACGTTGGCACCCACGACCGATCCTTCCGGACTCGCGAACACGGGTTCTCCACTCAATCTGCTGAGTGGATTCGGAGCGGTGCTCCTCGGGTTGGGTGCGTCACTCGCGCTGCGTGCTCGTCGCCTTCGTCGAAGCTGAGCTCGTGAGCCCGACGCCTCCTGCTGCGGGCACGCCCGCGTGGTACATCCGGGAGAACGCGTTGCCGGGCAACCGTTGGCACGTTCGCTGCATCATCAGCAATCTCCATGACGACGCCGAGATCTTCGACGGACCGGTGGACGACGCAGGGGGCTTCCAGCAATGGGAAGTGGACCTCGATGCGTCGGGAAACCTGCGTATCGCGATGAATCCCGTCCTTCTCGGAGGAGCGGCGTCGATGTGGTTCGTGGCTGTCGAGGAATTGGAGGCCCCGGAGCCTGCGGTCTCCTTGGTGGCCTTCGACAATGACCTGCGACCCCCTGGGACGGTGGTGTCGAACGCCGAGTTCTTCACGATGCCGGTGCGCAGTGAGGATCAGGCCGCCGCGGTGCGCTGGTATCTCGATGGTGCCGTCGATCAAGTCTTCGTGGCTCCAGACTGGCGCCGCAAAGGGGTCGGTTCTGCCTTGTTGTTTTCGGCGGACTGCTACCACCAGGCACGTGGCTTCCCCGGTGCGCTGCGCTCCGACGGCCACCGCACGGCGATGGGGGAGACCTTCACGGCGTCCCTTCGCTTCCCTGATCGCATGGCCCCACTCAGCGAGATGGCGCCACCCATGGATCCGCCCGACGGAGCCGAAGCGGACTAGGTTCCCCACCACATCATCTGTGGGGAGGACGCATGGCAGAACACGACGGGAAGATCGCACTGATCACCGGTGGGGGCCGAGGGTTCGGAAAGGCCTTCGGGCACTCTCTGGCCGAGGCTGGAGCTCATGCAGTGCTCGTCGACATCGACGCGGCGGCGGGCAATGAGGCGGCAGCCGAAATTCGAGCCGCCGGAGGTGCAGCGACGGCGATCACCGGCGATGTGGCCGATGAGGAGAGTGTCCGCTCCGTGGTTGACCAGGTTGTCGCCGACCTCGGGGGGATCGACATCCTGATCAACAATGCTGGCCTGCACTCCCAGGAGTACTCCTACCCGATGGCCCAATTGGGTCTCGAAAAGGTCCGCCGGCTGTTCGACGTGAACATCATGGGTACCGTCTTGTGCACGATGGAGGCGGTGCGAGCCATGGAGGGTCGTCCCGGGGCGTCGATCGTGAACATCTCCTCGTCGGCTGCGTACCCCTCGGGCGGTGCCTACGGGGTCTCGAAGCTGGCCGTGCGGGGCCTCACGATCGCCTTCGGCCGGGAACTCGCACCCCAGGGCATCAGGGTGAACGGGATCGCACCGGGACTGATCTTCACCGAGACCATCCGTGCAGAGCTCAACCCGGACTCGGTCAAGCACGTGATGGCCCAGCAGTTCTTCCCTCTGGAAGGCGAAGAGGTCGACATCGTTGAGATGATGCGTTTCTTGGTCTCGGACAAGGCGAAGTTCATCACCGGGGAGACCTTCAGAGTCTCCGGTGGCTTCACGGTGAGTATCTAGCGACAACTCGCTAGCCTCCGAGGGTGCTTCCGAGTTCCCTCCGACCCCTCGCCTCGAGGAACTTCTCCCTCGTCTGGTCCTCGGCGCTGGTTTCGAACGTCGGCACCTGGGTCGAGACGGTGGCTTTGGGGACGCTGGTGACCACGACCACGCACTCGGCGTTGTGGACCGCGCTGGTCATGGCGGCAGGCTTCCTGCCCATGGGGGCGTTCGCTCCGTTGGGAGGGGTCCTGGCCGACCGGTTCGATCGACGCCGGTTCTTGATCTTCATGACCTGCGTCGAGACGTTCTGGGCGGCCGCCCTGGCGGTGGTTGTCGGGGTGCACTGGGACCCCGAATGGCTCCTTGTGCTGCTCTCCTTCCTCGGAGGTGCTTCAGGGGCGCTCGGTTTCCCTGCCTATCAGGCGATGCTTCCTGACCTCGTGGAGCACGAGGACCTCATCGCTGCGGTCTCCCTCTCGACCGCGCAGTGGAACATGGGCCGGGTCCTCGGCCCCGCGGTGGCAGGTCTGATCCTCGTGGCCTGGTCGCCAGCTGCGGCCTTCGGGATCAATGCCGTGTCCTTCTTCGCCACGATCATCGCCCTGAGCTTCGTGCGCGTGCCGTTGCGCCCCCGCCTCGAGGGCACGATGAAGGTGCTCACGCGCTTGAAGGAGGGAGCCCGGGAGGCATGGGCGGAGCCCGGTTGTCGCTCGGCGATCCTGCTGATCTCGATCGTGGCCCTCATCGGTTCACCCTTCATCGGCCTGGTCGCCGCAATGGCCATCGAGGGCCTCCACTCCAAGGTCGGTGGACCGGCCGTCCTCACCACCGCACAGGGGATCGGGGCCGTCCTTGGTGCACTTGCCATCGCACCGGTGGCCAAGCGGCGCGGGCAGCACACGGTGGTGATCGGTGCGCTGATCGCCTTCTGTGCCTCGCTCGTGCTCTACGGCGCCGCTCCCGTACTGTGGGTCGCTGCTGGAGCGATCGTGCTCGTGGGCGGGGCGTACGTCGGCGTGCTCTCGGGGCTCAACTCGATGGTGCAGCTCAGGGCCCCGGAGGCCTCCCGGGCTCGGATCCTGTCGATTTTCATGATGGGCCTCGGGGTCATCTATCCCATCGGCCTGATCATCGAAGGAGCCATCGGCCAAGCCATCGGGGTCCGTTGCATGACCCTCATCTCGGGCCTGCTCCTCGGCGGGGTGCTGCTGGCGATCGCTCTCCTTCACCCACGGGTCTTCTCGGACCTGAGTGCACCTGCGGGGTCGGTCGTGTTGGATGCCGCCACGCCAGAGGTCGGCGAGGTCGACCTTGCGAGGAGCCTCCGCGAGGACGGCCCGCTGACCGAGGGGTAAGAACGCAGGGCTAGCCTTGGGGGGGTCGATCCGAGCCCCAAGGAGCACCGACGGATGAGAGCCCTTGCTGCATGGTGCGTGCGCCACCGCTTGGCCGTGATCCTCTTGTGGATCGGAGCCGTGGCACTCTCGATGAGCCTTTCGAAGGCCATGGGAAGCACCTTCCACGACTCCTTCGTGCTCAAGGGGACCGAGTCCACCGCGGCCTATGACCTGCTCAAGGCGGGGAACCCCCAAGCCTCAGGGGACCTTGAGCAGATCGTCTTCGAGGTTCCCGCCGGCGATTCGGTAACCTCCGCGGCCACGCGGGCGAAGATCGATCCGATGCTGGCGCAGGTCGCCCAGCTGCCGTTCGTGGCCAGTGTGACCTCACCCTATGAGAACGTGAGTCAGATCTCTGCCAATCATCGAGTGGCCTACGCAAAGGTCACCCTCAAGCAGCTCGGCTTCGAGGTCTCGGCGTCTGATGCCAAGCAGCTCGTGGCGGTGGCGACCAAACCGGCGGATCATTCGTTGAGCATCGGCGTCGCTGGCCTTGTGGCGGCGAAGGCCAACGGGATGAAGCTGAGCGGTA
>CAWUMT010000120.1:0-4607 GCA_963923735.1 uncultured Acidimicrobiales bacterium | reverse complement strand
CCGAGTCCTGAGCGTCGAAGTCGACGCCTGCGTCAAGTTGGGCCTTTTGGCCCTACCTGCCTGCGTCTCGAGGTTGCCAAGATGGCGTGGCAGCCCACACGGGGCTCGCACTGAACGCCTCTGGGGGACTCGAGATGAACCTCGACGACATGATCATGATCAGCATCGACGACCACGCCATCGAGGCGCCGGGGATGTTCGATGATCTGATGCCGGCGAAGTACAAAGACGATGCCCCCAAGCTCGTCAAGGGCGACAACGGCATGGACCAGTGGCTCTTCCAAGGTGAGACCATCGGCAACGCCGGGCTCTCCGCCGTGGTCTCCCTGCCCAAGGACGAGTGGTCGATCGACCCGACCGACCTCTCTGAGATGCGCCCCGGCTGCTACGACCTCGACGCCCGCGTGGCCGACATGGACGCCAACGGCAATCTGGCCGGCATGAACTTCCCGACTTTCGCCGGGTTCGCAGGCACCCACCTGGCCAAGATGCCCGACAAGGAGCTCACCGAGGCCGCCTTCTGCGCCTACAACGACTGGTCGATCGACGTGCTCTCGGGTGGCTACCCGGGCCGCTTCATCCCGCTCGGGATCATCCCCTACTTCGACGTGGACCGCGCGGTCAAGGAGATCCACCGCATCGCGGCCAAGGGTTGCGTGGCCGTCTCACTGCCTGAGACCCCCTACGGCGTCGGCGCCCCGAGCTTCCAGTCGGGCTACTTCGATCCGATCTTCCAGGCGCTCTGCGACACCGGCATGACACCGACGATGCACATCGGCGGTGCCTTCGGCCTGATCCAGCGCCCCCAGGAGGCGATCATCGACGACCTCATCCTGTTGGCTCCCCAGCTGATGACCATCACCACCTCGGACATCATGACCTCGGGTCTGCTCAAGAAGTTCCCCGACCTGAAGTTCGCCCTCGCCGAGGGCGGCATCGGCTGGGTGCCCTTCTTCCTCGACCGCCTCGAGCGGCACGTGGTGAACCAGAGTTGGACCGGCTTCGACGGACTTCCTGCGGGCATGACTCCCACCGAGGTCTGGCAGAAGCACTTCTTGGCCTGCTTCATCACCGACCCCTCGGCCCTCAACCTGCGTGAGCGCATCGGCATTAACACCATCGCCTGGGAGTGCGACTACCCGCACTCGGACTGCACCTGGCCCTACAGCCCCGAGGTGCTCAAGGCCGAGCTCGACGCAGCAGGGTGCTCGGACGCCGATATCAACGCGATCACCTGGAAGAACGTGGCGGACTTCTTCAACTACGACCCCTTCGCCCACATCAAGAAGGAGGACGCCACGGTCGGTGCCCTGCGCGCCCGGGCCACCAAGGCTGGCGTGGACACCTCGACGACGTCCAAGGCGGAGTACAAGCGCCGCTACGAACTGGCCAACGCCTAGTTCGAACCTCTCGCCCTCTGCTCGAGCCGCCTTTCCCCCCTGGCGTGCTCGAGCGGAGGGTGTTCATTGTCCCAGCAATCCCCCCTGAACCACCAACCCCAAGGAGCCACCAATGGCGGACGAGATCTACTACGACCCCTTCGACTACGAGGTCGACATGGATCCGCATCCCACCTGGAAGCGCATGCGCGAGGAGATGCCCGTCTATTACAACGAGAAGTACGACTTCTACGCCCTCTCCCGCTATGAGGACGTGATGGCGGCCTCCAAGGACTGGGAGACCTTCTCCTCCGCCTCGGGCACCACGCTCGACATGATGCGCAACCCCGAGGCGCTGGCCATGGGTCGCAACATCTTGTTCATGGACCCCCCCGAGCACGACCAGCTGCGAGCACTCGTGGCCCGTCGTTTCACCCCCAAGGCCGCCGGCTCGATGGAGCCCGAGATCCGCGGGATCGTCACCAACTGGCTGGACCAGCTCAAGGGCCGTGACTCCTTCGACTTCATCCAGGACTTCGGTGCCTTGGTTCCGATGATGGTCATCTGCTCGTTCATGGGCCTTCCCAAGGAGGACCACAACACCGTGCGCAAGCTCGTGGACGCCGGCCTCCACCGCGAGGACGGCGACTCGGGCCCAAACATGGACCTGACCATGCGCTCGGTCCGCTACTTCGACGGTGCACTGGCGCTTCGTGAGTTCGAACCCCGTGACGACTTCACCTCCGAGCTCATCACCGCACAGGTCAAGCTCGAGGACGGCTCGACCCGTCCCCTCGACCAGGGTGAGCGGATCCGCTACCTCATGCTGGCCGCCGGTGGTGGCAACGAGACCGTGGCCCGCCTGCTTGGCTGGACCGGCGCCCTCTTGGCCCAGCACCCCGACCAGCGCGCCATGCTGGTCAAGAACCCCGAGATGATCCCCCAGGCCATCGAGGAGATCCTGCGCTACGAGTCACCGTCCCCGGTCCAGGGCCGCACGGTGATGAAGGACATCGAGATCCACGGGACCAAGATCAAGAAGGGCTCGATCGTCCTGCTGCTGACGAACTCGGCCAACCGTGACCCCGAGGCCTTCACCGACCCCGACACCTTCGACATCACCCGTGAGTCGAAGCAGCACGCCTCCTTCGGGTTCGGTGCGCACTTCTGCGTGGGTGCGTCCTTGGCTCGCAACGAGGGCCGCATCGCGCTCGACGAGGTGCTCAAGCGCTACCCCGAGTGGGACGTGCAGTGGAACGAGTCTGAGCGGGTCCACACCTCCTCGGTGCGTGGCTACCTCAAGCTGCCCGTCAAGGTCGCTGCCTACAGCTGAGCCTCGACCTCGAGTCGATCGCCTCGACGCCCCGGTGGGATTCCCGCCGGGGCGTCGTCGCGTCCGGGCACGGCTCGCTCACCCCTCCGGCCGCAATCGGTGGTGTGGGCGGTCGTGGCAGAGTGTGGGGAGATGAGGAAGGAGCCAAGAGATGGCTGACGAGATCTACTACGACCCCTTCGACTACGAGGTCGACATGGACCCACATCCGGTCTGGAAGCGGATGCGCGAGGAGATGCCGGTCTATTACAACGAGAAGTACGACTTCTACGCTCTCTCCCGCTACGACGACATCATGGCGGCCTCGAAGGACTGGGAGACCTTCTCCTCGGCCTACGGCACCACGCTCGACATGATGCGCAACCCCGAGATGCTCGATCTCGGCCGCACCATCCTGACGATGGACCCTCCGATCCACGACCAGCTTCGTGCGCTCGTCTCCCGGCGCTTCACTCCCAAGGCAGCGGGGAACATGGACCCCGAGATCCGCGGCATCGTCACCACCTGGCTGGACCAGCTCAAGGGACGGGACTCCTTCGACTTCATCCAGGACTTCGGCGCCTTGGTGCCCATGATGGTCATCTGCACCTTCATGGGTCTGCCCAAGGAGGACCACAACTCGGTCCGCAAGCTCGTCGATGCCTCACTGCACCGTGAAGAAGGTCAGGACTCCTTCGACATGGACACGATGATGCGCAGCATCCGCTACTACGACGGGGCACTCGCCCTTCGTGAGTTCGAGCCCCGTGACGACTTCATCTCCGAGCTCATCGTGGCGGACGTCAAGCTCGGTGACGGCACGACCCGGCCCCTCACCCAGCAGGAGCGGATCAACTACCTGAGCCTCGCCGCGGGTGGTGGCAACGAGACGGTGGCCCGGCTCCTTGGTTGGTCCGGCGCCCTGTTGGCCCAGCACCCCGAGCAGCGCGCCATGCTGGCCGCAGATCGCAGCCTGATCCCCCAGGCCATCGAGGAGATCCTGCGCTTTGAGTCGCCGTCCCCGGTCCAGGGCCGCACGGTGATGAAGGACATCGAGATCCATGGCACCAAGATCAAGGAAGGTTCGATCGTCCTGCTGCTCACGAACTCGGCCAACCGTGACCCCGAGGCCTTTGAGGACCCTGACACCTTCAACATCATGCGGACCCCCAAGCAGCACGCGTCGTTCGGCTTCGGTGCGCACTTCTGCGTGGGAGCCTCGCTGGCTCGCAACGAGGGCCGCATCGCCCTCGAAGAGGTGCTGACCCGCTACCCCGAGTGGGACGTCGACTGGCCCAACACCGAGCGCGTGCACACCTCCTCGGTGCGTGGCTACCTCAAGCTGCCTGTCAAGGTGACGCCGGTCGCCGCCTGAGCGACGCGCAGTGCGTTCCCCCTCGAGGGGAGGTTCAAAGGTCCTGGTCGGCTCAGCCGGCCAGGACCTTGAGCATTGCGAGGAGCAATCCGAACGCTGCACCCATTCCCGCCTGCAGCCAGATCCACCCTCTGCCGAGATGCGAACGAAGGCCGGCGAGGAACTCAAAGAGGACCAGCAGCACGATGGCGCAGACGATCCCCGCCCACTCCATGGTGTCGGCACTGAACCCGAGCAGCCAGAAGACCACCATGGTCAACACGGGCAGCGAGGCGCCTCGCAGGATTGGAGACTCATCCGCAATGGCTCGAACGAGCTCAGTGCGGCTCAACACTCCGCTGCCATGAAGACGATTGCCGAGCAGGGTGGAGTACGCGTGGATCAAGAAGTAGATGACCACGGCGACCGCGGCAGTGATGATCTCGCGTGGTTGGTGTTGTGTGGTTCCTGACTCTGCGGAGATCACCGCCCCGACCGTGAGGATCCCGTAGATCAGCGAACCCGGGTTGTCACGCGGATCGAGTGCCCAGAGCATCGCTCG
>CAWUMT010000119.1:0-4655 GCA_963923735.1 uncultured Acidimicrobiales bacterium | reverse complement strand
GGCAACTACAACTCGAAGACGGCCAAGATCTACGAGGATGTCGGACTGCTTACGACCGATGAGGATCTCGCCGCCGACGTCGGCGACCTTTTCAACTACCTGACCGGCTTCTCTCGCCAGGGCCCGTTCCGCAAGCTGCTGGTCTCGCCGGGCACCCTTCGATCAGGGCTGCTCGAGCGCATCGCCCGACAGGAGCGACTGGGGTCCAGGGGGCTCATCCGACTGAAGGCGAACGGCCTGACGGATCCCGAGATCATCGATGCGCTCTATCGGGCTTCGATGGCAGGTGTGCCGATCGACCTGGCCATCCGAGGGATGTGCTGCCTTCGCCCGGGGATCCCCGGACTCTCTGAGACCATCCAGGTCCGCTCGATCGTGGGCGAGTTCCTTGAGCACAGCCGGATCTACGCCTTCGGCCGTCCAGAGCACGAGGGAGGCACCGACGTGCTCATCGGCTCAGCAGACCCGATGGAGCGCAACCTCGACCGTCGGATCGAGGCGGTCGTCCCCATCGAGGATCCGTCCTTGCAGGCCCGGCTCCTCGAGGTGCTCGACCTTTCGTTCGCCGACGATGCCAACACCTGGCTCCTCGGCCCGGACCGTCGCTGGCGCCGCCTTGCGGGGAGAGCAGAACACTCTGTGCAGGCCGCGCTCAAGGCGCAGGCGCTGGCTCAGGCACGCGGCCCACTTCCGCTGTAGCTGCCCAACTTCGAGGTTGGTGCGTCAGTTCTGCGAGCTTCCGGGTTCTATCCTCGGAACCCCGGAGCGCTTGAGGCGCAGGGAGAGGTAGGAAAGCCCTCCGAGCGGGATCGGCACCCAGAAGTTGACCAGCCGCCAGGCGATGACACCGAGGTAGGCGATCGACACTGGCACGCCGAATCCGGCGAGTGAGGCCGACAGGGTGAACTCCACGACGCCGAGGCCTCCAGGGGTGACGGGGATGGCAGCCATGATGTTGGCCAGGCCATAGGCGACGAGCAGGTCGATGGGACTGACCACCGCACCGAAGCCCCAGAGGATGAACCAGAGACAGGCTGCGTCGGCCAGCCAGTTCGCTGCAGCCCAGACGAACGCCCAGCCGAGGAGGCGGCGGTTCGAGAACAAGATGGTGATGCGGTCGGCAAGGTGCTGGAGCAGCGTCGAGACGCGCTCAGGGGTGATGAAGGGGAGATGCTTCGCCAGGCGGCGGAGCCAGTCGTCCGCATGGCGCTGACCCCGGGTGAGCAGGATCAGGGTTCCTGCGAATGCCGCAGCCAAGAGGATTCCGAGGATCGCTGCGTAGCCGTAGAGCCGGTTCACCCCGTTGAGCGGGATCGAGATGAGCAGGGAGACCCAGAAGATGATGTTGAGCACCACGGCGGAACCCACACCCTGAGTGGCCATCCCGAAGGCGGCGGTGGTGCCCTTGACTCCCTGTTCGGTCAAGAGCCGGTAGCCGAGCGCCCCGCCGGCGGCGGTGCCGCCGGGGACCACGTGACTGATGGCGAGGCCGGACATGTTGATCCGCAGCATGGTCCAGTGGTTGGGAGGGTCGGGGGCGAAGACCGTCCGGGAGAGCTCGGTGTAGGCCAAGAGGGCCCCGACCTCGAGGAGGATGGCAATCCCGAGGAGCGCGTAGTTGGCGTCAGCGAGGATGTGGAGGTTGTGGCGTGCTCGTGCGATCTGGGGGAGCAGGAGGTACTCCACCACGAAGAGCAGGATGATCGCCCAGAGCGTGTAGCGAATCTCGGGGCGGATCCACCGCTTCTTGGGCGTCGGTGCGGACTCCTCAGGCACCTGAGGCGTCACGCCCTGTTCATGAGGGTCCTTGCCCTCGAGCTCCTCCACGTCCTCCATCGTGGCATGTGGCTAAGGATTGGCTAAGACATCGCCCAATTCAGGGGGCTGGAGTGCGGGATCTTCTAGGATTCGGAGTCGTGCGCACTCTCATCGTCGTGCCGACCTACAACGAGGCACTCAACATCGAACGCATGCTGCGGACACTTCGTGGCACCTTGCCGGGTGTTGACGTCCTGGTGGTCGATGACGGAAGCCCCGATGGCACGGCGGACCTTGTGCGCCAGAGCGCAGGCCAGCTCGGCCAGATCGAGCTCCTCGAGCGTCAAGGCAAGGGCGGCCTCGGATCGGCATATCGCGCCGGTTTCGCGTGGGGGCTCGAGCGTGGCTACGACGCCTTCGTCGAGATCGACGCGGACTTCTCTCATGATCCGGCATCGCTCCCCAAGCTGCTCCAGGCAGCAGAGGCTGGCGCGGATGTGGTCATCGGTTCTCGCTACGTGAAGGGTGGGTCAATTCCCGACTGGCCCTGGCACCGCCACCTGCTCTCGTGGGGCGGCAACCGCTACGCGCAGATGATGCTTGGTCTTGGGGTCCACGATGCCACCGCGGGGTTCCGGGTCTATAAATCCACCGCGCTTCGGGCGATGGACTTCACGACCGTCGGCGCGGACGGCTACGGCTTCCAGATCGAGATGACCATGCGGGCCAAGTTCTCAGGCCAGACCATCAAGGAAGTCCCCATCGCCTTCATCGATCGTGAGCACGGTGAGTCCAAGATGTCAGGGGCCATCGTCTCTGAGGCTCTGGTCCTGGTCACCCGGTGGGGCTTTGATCGGCTCAGGGGCAAGGGCTGGAAGCCCTCTGCATCGCGTCCGCCCGTGGAGCGCTCAGGCGAGGTGAGCGAGCCGAACTGAGGCGCCCGGGGCCACGGCCTCGAGCACCGAGGCGAGCTTCGAGCGAGTCTCTGCAGCTTCGCCGGCCGGCGTCGAGTCGACCACGATGCCCGCACCGGCGCTGACCTCGCAGCGAGCCCCATCAAGGAGTGCTCCTCGAATGGCCAGCACCCATTCTCCGGCCCCGTCTGCTGTGCACCAGCCGAGGCCACCGGCGAACCAGTTCCTCCGAGGTCCCTCCAGTTCGTCGATGACCCGGAGGGCAGACGAGGTGGGCACCCCGCCAACCGCAGGGGTGGGGTGCAGGGCCGCAAGGAGCTCGAGGAGGTGGGGCTCGGTGGCCGAGGAGGTCGTTCCCTTGAGCTGGGTCCCGAGGTGGGCCACGGAGCGAAGGCGCACGACGGAGGGCCCCGTGGGCACCTCGAGCGTCTCGAGCAACGGACGCAGGTTGTAGGCCAGGTCCTCGACCACCAGGCGGTGCTCGTCGAGATCCTTGCGTGACTTGAGCAGTGCGCCGGGATCGGCACCGGCCTCTGCCAGGTTGAGGGTGCCTGCCAAGGGGTGCGAGGAGATCTGGATGCCCTCGCGTGCGATCAGCAACTCGGGCGAGGCACCGATGAGCCGACCTCCCTCGGGGCCAGGGAAGGCATAGCGAGTGCAGGCAGGTTCACGCTCCGCCATGCGTTGGAGGACTGCCGCAGGATCGAGATCCTCTGCAGTGCTGAGGTGGGCGGTGCGTGCCAGTACCACCTTGCGCAGGACGCCAGAGCGGATCTCAGAGACCGCACGCTCCACGGCGAATGCGTAGTCCTCAGGCGAAGGGCGTTCGTCGAGGCCGGTCACTTCGACAGGGGTATCGATATCAGGCGGGGCGATCGTAGGGAGCAGCTCGAAGACGAGTGCGACGAGCGCCACATGTTCCTCGGCACTCTCTGCCACCGTGGTCAACCAGGTCCCGCCATCGGACTCGGTCACTTGCAGCGAGGGGATCACCGCAACTGGTTGGGCGTCAGGGTCGAAGGGGAAAGCGATGTGGCACCGAGGATTCGAGTCCGGCGGCCCCGAGGTGCCGGTGACCTCGATTCCTTCGAGGAAGGCGTGGAGGTCGCTACCGTCACCGATCGTCGAGAGGGGGCCGAGCACGACGGGGAGGAGCTCCCCGAATCCCGAGAGGGTCCGCCGGTAGTCCGCGTGCAGGATGCCCCAGCGAGCTGCGGCCCATCGGGCTCGGGCGGCGAGGTCGGCATCGATGCGCCGCCGCCGTGCGCTCAGGATCATGCGCCAGCTCGGGTGGCGGTGATCAGCTGGCTGAGGCCACCGCTGAGTTCATGGTGGTTCACCCCGGAGAACCCCACCTCGCGGAGCACGGTGCGCAGCTCGTCCTCAGCGGGGAGGTAGGCCGTTGAGGCGGGCAGATACGAATAGGCCGCCTTGTCAGAGAGCAGACCGCCGATCACCGGGACACAGCGCTCGAACCAGAGGGAGTATCCGAAGGCGATCACCTTGGACTTCGGGGCACCGACCTCGAGGAGGCTGATTCGACCACCGGGCCGCGTGACCCTGGCCATCTCGGCGAGGCTGGCGCGCAGGTCGGTGAAGTTGCGCAGGGCATAGCCACACAGCACGCCATCGACGGAGCCATCGGCAAGGGGGAGGGCCGAGGCATCGGCTTGGAGGAGCGGGCCGGTACCGTGACTTGAGGCGAGCATGCCGAACGAAAGATCGGCACCGATGGGGACGAGCCCCTCTTTGGCTGCAGTGCGGCTGAGGTCACCGGTGCCACAGGCGAGATCGAGAATGCGGGACCCGGGGCCCAAGCCGAGAGAGCGAACTGCTCGCTTGCGCCAGGAGGCATCGAGGCCGAAGGTCATGACCCGATTGACCATCTCGTAGCGCGGGGCGATGGCGTCGAACATCGTTCGGACCGCTTCGGTCTTCTCTTCGGGGGACGGCAGGGCCGTCTTGGACCTTCGAGTGCGCAGA
>CAWUMT010000118.1:0-4677 GCA_963923735.1 uncultured Acidimicrobiales bacterium | reverse complement strand
CATGAGTGCACCGGTCAGGTTCGCGCTGGTCAGGTTCGAGCCGGAGAGGTTCGTGCCAATCATGAACACACCGGAGAAGTTCACGCTCGTGTAGCTCTGGTTCGACATGTTCTCCATCGAGAGGTCCGAACCCGGACCGACGAGGTAGCCACCGTTGACGAAGACCCAGTTGGTGGGCAGCATCGGCTTGGTGGTCACGTAGGTGGCGCCACCGGAAGACACGTAGGTCATGTTGGCGTTGGTGAAGTTCGTGTTGGTCAGGGTCGCACCTGCGAGCTCGGCGCCGCCGTGCTGCCAGGCCACCGTGGCACCTGAGCTGTGCGTGGTGGCTGCCGTGCCGAGTGCCCCTCGGGTCACGGTCCAGGTGGTCGTGCCCTGGCCGGCATTCACGATGAGGTCTTCAGAATCGATGGCCAGGATGAACGAGCCCTGCGTGGGGAATCCTGCAGCCGAAGCCACGGTGATCGAGGTCGCCGTGGTCGAGGAGATCGCTGCACTCAGCGTGGTCGCCACATTGACCGAGGTCAGCACGGCGTTGGTCAGGTCCGCGTTCGTCAGATTCGCGTTGATCAGCGAGGCACTTCGCAGGTTCGCACCGGTGATGTGTGCACCGGTGAGGTTCTGGTTCGCCAGGTTCGCAGACGGCAGCGACGCGTTGGTCAGGTTGGCTCCGGGCCCGACGAGGTAGCCGCTGACCAGGTTCCAGCCCGAGGGCAGCGCGGTCGGCATTCCCGAGATCGAGCCCGAGCTGATCGAGGTCAGCGTGGCGCCCGAGAGGTTCGTGCTCTGAAGCGTGGCTCCCCATACGTTCATCGAGGAGAGGTTCTGGTTCGACAGGTTCGCACCCGTCAGGTTCACGCCCGGACCAACGAGATAGCCATTGAGTGTGGAGTATCCCGAGGGCAGAGTTGCCGATCCGACCAGGGAACCCGAGATGACACCGGTGAGGTTGGCTCCACTCAAGTTGGCACTGGTCATCGTCGCACTGGTCAGCTTGGTGCCGTTGAGCTGTGCGGCGCCGAAGTTGAGGCTCGAGAGGTTCAGACCCGTGAGGTTCGCCCCGGGTCCGATGAGGTAGCCGCCCACCGCGACCCAGCCGAAGGGCATCGTGGGCGTCCCGGTGATCGAGGTGGCGCGCACCCCGTTCATCGTGGCGCTCGAGAGGTTGATCCCACTCATCGAGACACCCGAGAGGGTGGCGCCGGTCAGGTTCGCCGAGGTTCCGACGATCCACCCCGAAAGCGTTGCCCACCCTGAGGGCAGGCCCGTCGGCGTTCCCGTGAGCGAACCCGAGAACACGCCACTCAGCGAGGCCGAGGAGAACGACGTCCCCGAGACGATCGCCGAGGTCATCTTGACGTTGGTCAGGCTCGAGCTGGCGAAGTTCGCACTCGACAGGTTGGCCTTGGAGAGCTTTGCCCCGGTCAGGTTGGCGCTCTGGACGCTCGCACCCGACAGATTCGCCGCCGTCAGGTCCGCGCTCCCGAGATTGGCATTGTCAAGGGTTGCGTTGGCCAGATTCGCACCGGTCAATACGGCACTGGCCAAGTTCAGCGAAGCCAGATTCTGGTTCGAGAGGTTCGCACCAGGCCCGATGAGGAACCCAGAGAGCAGTGTCCAACCCGGCGGCAAGGCGGAGGGCGTGCCCGTGATCGAGCCGGAGATCACACCAGTCAGCGTCGCCCCCGTGAGGTTGGTGCCCGCGAGGTTGGCGCCCGTGAGGGTGAAGTTGGTGAGCGACGCGTTCGAGAAGTTGGCGTTGGACAGGTTCGCGCCGGTCATGTCGATCTGGGTGAGACCGGTGACGCCCGAGAAGTTCGCTCCCGAAAGGTTGATTCCCGCCAGGTTGGCTGACGGCCCCAGAAGGTAACCGCTCCGGAGGTACCAGCCAGAAGGCAGGGTCGGCGAACCCGTGGTCGAGCCGGACCGGATCGCCGTCAGGTTCACGGACGTCAGGTTGAGCGAACCGAGGTTCGTCGAGGCGACCGAGGCGAGGGTGAAGTTGGCCCCCGTGATGGTGGCCGCCGAGAGGTTGGCGCTGCCGACGGTGGCGGCCTTGAGCGTGGCGTTCGTCAGGTTGGTGCCCGTGAGCACCGTGGTCACCGTCATGGTGGTCCCCGAGAGATTGGCGCCCGTCAGGTTCGCGTTGGTGAGGTTCGCACCCGTCAGATCCGCATTGGTGAGGTTGGCACCGGCAAGGTTCGCTCCGGTGACGTCCTGGTTGCGAAGCGGGTTCTCCGAGGGAAGGGCTGTCACCGGCGTGCCACCCGAGTGCGGCACCGCGACAGTTCCGTCGACGCCTCGGGTCACCGTCCAGGTGTTCCCCGAAACTGCAGTGACGTTGACGCGCTCTGCGTCGATGGTCACCTTGAAGGGCACCGAGGTTCCGAACGCGCTGGCTGAGGCCACGCTGATGGAGGTGGTGGAGATCCCCATCGCTGGCGTCGAATTCAGCGTGGTCTGCGCTGGCATCAGCGAGAGGTTGGTGAGGTTCACCCCAGGGCCATAGAGCCACCCGGAGTAGATGTGGAAGCCCGAAGGAAGCGTCGCTGCAGAGGTGGCAGTGACGCCCTTGGAGATCACGCCCGTCAGCGTCGTGCCGCTCAAGTTCGCGCTCGTGAGGTTCGCATTCGTCACCGTGGCGTTCGTCAAGTTCAGGTTCGACAGGTCCACCGAGCTGAGATTGAGCGCGGTGAGGTCGATTCCGGGGCCGACGAGGAAGCCGCCACGAACGGCGGTGCCCGAGGACGTGGTGGGTCCGGAGGTCGCAGTGATCGAGGTGCCCGTCGCTCCCGCGAGGTTCACGCTCGTCAGGTTCGCGTTGGTCAGCGTCACGTTGCTCAGCGTGGCGTTTGAGAGGTTCGCTCCGGTGAGATCCGCGCCCGTGAGGTCAACACGAGAGAGATAGGCACCACTGAGGTTTGCGTTGCGAAGACTGAGGTTCGCCAGAGAGATGAGCGGGGATGAATTCGGAGAGATGAGCTGCAGGCCTGAGAGGTTTGCACCCTGGCCGAAGAGGTAGCCCGAGATCAGCGTCCACCCCGCCGGAAGCGTCGTCTTCCCCGTCGAGGTGAGTCCGCCAGTGATCGCACCACTCAGCGAGGTGCTCGAGAAGTTCGTGCCTGAGATGTTGGCGTAGGAGAACTTGGTGTTGTTGATGTAAGCACCAGAAAGGTTGGCGTTGGTGAGGATGGCGCCGGAAAGATCGGCACCCGAGAGGTTTGCGCCTGACAGGTTCGTGCCTGAAAGCGAGGCCCCGGCCAGGCTCGCCCCCGTCAGATTTCGGCCGGAGAGATTCATCCCTGCGAGGTTGGCATTCGTCAGGTTCGCACCCGGCCCCATCAAGTAGCCAGAGGTCAACGTCCACCCACTCGGCAGTGTCGGCGGACCGTTCGTCGCCGTCGTATTCCCGTGAGTGATGACACCCGAGAGATTTGCGTTGGTGAAGTTCGTGTTCGAGATGTCGACGTAGGACAGGTCGACGTTCGCCAGGTTCTGGTTGGAGAAGTTGACGCCACCGAGGTAGACCCCAGGACCGACGAGGTACCCGTTGGCGAGCGCCCAACCCTGCGGGAGCTGCGGGGGAGCCGAGGCAGTGATGCCCCCCGAGATCACACCGGTCAAGTCGGCCGTCGATAGGTTCGCACCTGTCAGGTTCGTGTTCCCGAGATCCTGATAGGCGAGCTCTGCGTACGGAAGGTTCGCGCTGGTGAGGTTGGCGCCCGGACCGACGTAGGAACCGCTGATCTTGGAGGCCAGGTTGGCCCGGCAGCCCGCTGTGGTGCCGTCGGTAACGACCGTGGTGGAAGTGACATTGCGGCCCGAGCCGTTCCAGGCGTAAAAGTTGAGCTGACCCGAGCTCGTGGTCGAGATCACCGGTGCATAGCTCGACGGAGCCGCGGTCGCGGTGTTCGCGAACTGAGCCAGGTAGATGTTGTTCGTGGTGGTCTTGAACCAGAACGAGATCGACTGGTTCTGAGAGTTCGGGTTGAACGCCGTAGCGCTGTAGATCTCGCCGGGGGTGAAGTTGGCGTAGCCACCTCGCATCGGGCCATTCGAGGTGGTCAGGCTGGCAGTGCCGTAGAGGGTGCCGGCAGGGCCCCCACCGACAGCGTTCGAATTGCCGCTCTGGAGCGGCCAGTAGTCGAGGAGCGACTGCTTCGTGATGGCGTTCTGGTAGATCGACGAGCTGGTCCGATACCGCCAGAGCTGCGATGCCTGTGAGGCCGTGGTCTGGGTGGCCGACATCGCCACCTGAGCGAAGGCCGCGGCGCTCGAAGAACCGTAGTTGTAGTTGTAGGAGGCAGGACCGCCGACTCGCAGGTACCCGGTGCCGACCCAGAATCCCGCGGTGGCCGCCGTTGAGGAAGCCTCAAGCGCTCCGTCGAGGTACATGAACATCCCCGAGCTGCCCTGGCTGAAGATGGCGTGGTGCCACGAGCCGTTGGTGTTGGCCGCAGTGCCGTCAGGGCAGGTGGCGTTGGCCCAGTTCGCCCCCTTGATAGCGGCGTTGGTCAGGTTGGCCCCAGTCAGGTTCGCACCCGTCAGGTTGGTGCCAGTGAGATTCGCATTGGCCAAGATGGCGTTGGTGAAGTTGACCCCACTGAGATTCAGGCCGCTCAGGTCCCACCAGGCGAGGTTCACGCCCTGTCTCTTATACACATCTGACGCTGCCGA
>CAWUMT010000117.1:0-4678 GCA_963923735.1 uncultured Acidimicrobiales bacterium | reverse complement strand
GGGTAGGGATCATCGGCGAGCCAATTGACGACTTCGATGCGCTCCTGCGCTCGAGCCACCAAGATCGAACGCCCATCTTCGAGCGGCATCAGCTCCTCGATGCTGACCTTCGTCCCGATCGTGCATCTGCGGTCGCCGCCTCCCACCTCACGTCCCGCGGAGATGAGCACCGTCCCAAAGGTGCGCGTCGAGTCAGCCACATCGTCGATGAGCTGGCGATAGCGCGGCTCAAAGACGTGCAATGGAAGATCAGCTCCGGGGAATAAGACCGTCGAGAGCGGGAACATCGGGAGCATCATGTCGGCCTCGACCACGCACCGAGATTACGGGTGCCCGAAGATCTGCGTTCATTCGGTCATCGAAGCATTCCCAGCCACAGCGGGAGTGGCTGCGTCAGTCGCCGAGCAGGCCCAACTCGACCAGACGGTCGGCCAAGGCCCTGAAGGCCCGCCCTCGATGGGAGATGGCGTGCTTGTCCATCGGCGGCATCTCGGCGAAGGTCCTGCCGTCGCCCTCGATGGGGGCGAACACCGGGTCGTAGCCGAACCCTGCGTCGCCGGCCGGTGTTGTCGTGATGACACCCACCACCTCGCCGGTGGCATGGACCTCGGTGCCATCGGGAAACGCCAGGTAGGCCACGGTGGCGAATCGGGCAGTGCGGTCCTCGGCGTCTCCGAGCTCGACGAGCAGCTTGCGCCAGTTGTCCTCATAGGTGACGTCCTCGCCGGCGTAACGCGCCGAATAGACGCCCGGTGCTCCTCCGAGAGCATCAACCTCAAGGCCGGTGTCATCGGCCAGCGCGGGTTGTCCGGTCGCCTCGCAGAGTGCGAGCGCCTTGAGTCGCGCGTTCTCGAGCAGGGTGTCGCCGGTCTCCTCGATCTCACCAATCTCAGTAGGGCGAGGCAGCAGCTCGACCTCGCCTCGAGCCTCGAGGATGGCCGTGATCTCCGCCGCCTTGTCAGGATTCGCCGTGGCGAGGACGCACCGCAGCATCAGCGCTGCCTCGGTGCCGGTGCCGTGGCGAGAACGGACTTCTGGGCCTCGAAGATCTGGCGGATGCCGCCTTCGGCCAGGTCCAACAGCGAATCGAGCTCAGAACGAGAGAACGCCAGCTGTTCGGCGGTGCCCTGAACCTCAACGAAACGGCCTTCCCCGGTCATGACCACGTTCATGTCGACCTCGGCGCGGGAGTCTTCGACATAGGGCAGGTCGAGCATCGGGACGCCGTCGATGATACCCACCGAGATCGCCGCCACCGCATCGGTCAAGGGATGCTGGGTGATGTCACCCTCCGCGATGAGCCGGCTGAAGCAATCGTGGAGGGCGACGTAGGCACCGCAGATCGACGCGGTGCGAGTTCCTCCATCAGCCTGCAACACGTCACAGTCGACCGTCACCTGACGCTCCCCCACGGCCACCAAGTCGGTGACGGCGCGGAGCGATCGTGCAATGAGCCGTTGGATCTCCTGGGTGCGGCCGGACTGCTTGCCCTTGGCCGCCTCTCTGGACGCCCGCTCGGCAGTCGAGCCGGGAAGCATCGAGTACTCCGCGGTGACCCATCCCTTGCCCGATCCTCGGAGCCACGGCGGGATCCGGTCTTCGACCGAAGCCGTGCACAGCACCCGGGTCCGCCCAAAGGAGACCAGGACCGATCCCGGCGCAAAGACAGTGAAGTCCCGCTCGAAACTCAGCGGCCGAAGCTCATCGAGGGCCCGTCCGTCGGCTCGGGCCGTGCGTGCGTCGCTGCTCATGTCCGTTGACTCCTCTGTCGAAGTGGATCGTCGCAGCCTAGGGCCCGTCTCAGGCCGAAGTGTGCCCGAACGCGACGATGCGGGGCGACAGTGCCCCGCATCGCCTCAAGCTTGGATCGGCCCGACTGGGCCGGTGGCTCAGCCCTGTGCAGCCTTGCTCGGGCGGTAGAAGGCGAGGAGCTGGAGCAGTGCCCCGCCGATGCCGACGATCGCAGCGATGGCCAGGCCGGTCGCCGCAGAGACGTTCCAAATCTTCGTCGCGTGGTCGAGCGACCAGTCACCTGCACCAAGACCGCCGAGCGCGATGGCCGTCGCCGCCAGGACGAGGCAGTACTCGATGCCGCCACCGGGGTTGAAGATGAAGAAGCCGTTCTTGCGATGCACGGTCACGATCGCCACCACCATGAGCGAGCAGAGTCCAGCGGCCGCCAGGGGGGTCAGGAACCCCGCGACCAGAAGGATGCCGGAGCCGACCTCAGTCGTGGCCGCCATGAGTGCGTTCATCTTGCCGGGGCGCACTCCGATCGACTCGAACCAGCCCGCGGTTCCGGCGATCTTGCCGCCGCCGAAGAACTTGTTGAGGCCGTGCGCCATGATCATCAGACCCAGCGTCACCCGGAGGATCAGCAGAGCGAGATTGACTGCGTTCGACGAGCAGATTGGCATGTTCATGAAGTCAGGTCTCCTTGACTCGATGGAGAGGGAACGTCGAACACGCTAGCGGTGGGACTGGCGAACTTCGTGGTTCCTTCTCGGTAACCGGTGATTCAGACGCGCTCGACGGCCTCTTCGCTGACTTCGCCCCCCTCGATCCTCCAGCACCGCACCTCAAGGTCAAGGCCGCTGAGCCCGACGATCAAGTAGTGCCATTGCGGATCGGGCGCCTGGGCGATGTCAGTTGCTGAAGGTCGAGGCGCCGAGGTCGGATGCGAATGGAAAACACCGAGGATCGTGGCGCCCCGCATCTCTGAGGCGATTTCGGTCCTCAGGTAGATCAGTGGATCGAGCGTGTAGGCAGTCTCTGAAGCTGCCAGATTTTCTGCGGGCACGACGGCGTCGACCAGCCCCGTTGCGGCATCCCCGACAAGCACTCCACAGGCTTCGAGAGGGAGTTCCGCCCGACAGTGTGCGGTGATCTGTTCGAAGAGGTGGTCAGGAATCGAGAGCACGCTGACCACGCTAGAAGAGCCCGGTACCCTTTGGACATGGCTCAGGCCAAGCGCACCAAGGCGAAGAGGGAGGCCAAGAAGGCCGATCTCAGTGGCAACCGAGTAGTCGCCTCGAACCGCCGCGCCCGCCATGACTACGACATCCTCGAGACCTACGAATGCGGCCTCGTCCTCCAGGGTTCTGAGGTCAAGTCCCTCCGGGAAGGCAAGGCGCAGCTCGCCGACTCCTACGCCCGCGTCGACGACGGAGAACTCTGGCTCTTCGGGATGCACATCCCGCCGTGGCAATTTGCCACCGGCTTCGGGTCCCATGACCCGGACCGCAAACGCAAACTGCTCGTCCATCGTCGGCAGATCGACGAGTTGGTGGGCAGGACCCAGACACAGCCCCTGACCCTGGTCCCCCTCAAGGTGTACTTCAAGGAAGGGCGGGCCAAGGTCGAGCTCGGACTCGCCCGTGGTCGCCAGCTCCACGACAAGCGCCGAGCGATCCAAGAGCGCGATGCGAAGCGTGAGGCCGAGCGGGCCGCCCGAGAGGTCTCCCGCTGGTCGTGACCCGCTCGATCCGCCTGTCGATCAGACCCACCCCAGCAGTACAATGTAAGACGTCGATGAAGTTCATCGGCTGGAGGTACCCATTGGGGGTGATTGGTCTCGACGTCGAATGTCGAGGTAGGAGAAGCGAGCCGTGGTCTCCGGAGCCACGTTAAAGAGCCGGAAACAACAACAAACGCCAAGCCTCAGCTTGCGCTCGCTGCTTAGGTAGCGATGTCCTCCCGGCCCCAGTCCCACGGGTCGGACCTTGGGCATCATCTTGTGGGACTTACCTTGTGACTGCGCCTGTCGGCTACAAGGGAAACCAAAGCAGGATAAGGAACGGGATGGTTGCTGAACGACCCCCGAACTCGAAAACCCTCGTTCAGCTGCGCTCGGAGAAGTCCTACTGAGGAGTCGGCGGACGCGGGTTCGATTCCCGCCACCTCCACTAAGCCACCCTTCAACATCATCTGATGGAGGGCGGGCTCGCGCCCAAGGCGTGCTGAGAACTCAGAGACTGGATAGCGTTGATCCCGCACGAGGCGCGCGACCTCTGTAGATGCCGTCAGACTCTGGAGGTCAACATGCCCAGAATTGCCATCAAAGCCGTTGCCCTGATGGTGCTCGCCGCGGCACCCGTGATCGTCGGCACTTCGCACGCCTCCGCTTCCGGCCTCACGCCGAGAGCGGTCTCGAGCGGTGCCAACCACAGCTGCGCCCTGATGTCCAACCGCCAGGTGTACTGCTGGGGAATGAACAATGCCGGACAACTTGGAAACGGAACCTACGTCGACTCGAACGTTCCCGTGCCAGTCTCGGGCATCAGTACCGCTCGAGCCATAGGAGCCGGCAAGGATGAATCTTGCGCCGTCCTCAAGGATCACAGCATCTGGTGCTGGGGCTGGGGGAGTTCAGGCCAGCTCGGTAACGGAACCACCGATGCCTCATCGAACCTGCCCGTGCAGGTCCTCGGCATCGACAACGCAAAGTCGGTCTCAGTTGGGAACCAGTTCGCTTGCTCCGTGCTCACGACCGGCGCGATCAAGTGCTGGGGATTCAACTCTGCCGGTCAGCTTGGAGACGGCTCCACATCGGACTCAAGCGAACCGGTCACCGTCATCGGGGTCAGCACGGCCAAGTCCGTAAGCTCCAACCTGAGCCACAGCTGCGCCTTACTCACGTCGTCCAGCGTCTGCTGGGGAACCGGCTACTACGGGGAGC
>CAWUMT010000116.1:0-4727 GCA_963923735.1 uncultured Acidimicrobiales bacterium | reverse complement strand
ATGCCATGGTGGTTTCCTCTCTTCTCTTTCTTGTTCGTTGGGTACTTCGTTCACGTCGCCCGGCGGACCTGAAGTCCGTCGAGCATCTTGTCGGTGATCTCGGAGATGGCGGCGTCCGCTGCCGTGAGGTCCTTGGCCTGGGCAAGTGACAACGCGGCCGCACTCCCGAGCGCGACCAGCAGGCGGGAGAGTGCGCTGACGTCGACGGACTCGATGGAGCCTTCTTCCATGGCACGGCGCAGATACGCCTCGATGCGGACCATCGAAGTGCTCTGTCGCTCGGTCCACACGCGGGCGCCCAACACTGCGGGACCGTCGATCAGCGCAATCTGTCGGAAACTCTCGTTCGACACAGCGGCCGCGAGTTGGCGCTGGTTGTTGATGCGGAACAACTCCCACGAGGACAGCTCTGGTGCGTCCGCATGGCGCAGCAGGGTCGAGGCGACCTCGGCCTCTACCTCGGCCATCACCGCGCAGAAGAGATCCTCTTTGTCCTTGAAGTGGTGATAGAGCGCACCGCGAGTCACCCCGGCAAGCCGGACAACCTCCTCGGTGCGAGTGGCCTGGTAACCCTCCGAGGTGAAGAGCTCCCGGGCTGCATCGAGCAGGGCTCGGCGGGTTGCCTCCATCTGGGCCGCCCGGCCACGAGGCTCGGCGGCACGGGTGGCGAGGGCCACTGCGCCCTCGTTCCCCGTCGTGCCTGCCGTGCTCATCTTCAGCGAACCCCCGTCCTTGGTGGCGGCATCTTGGCATACAGGTTGTATGTGAGCAACTCGATGGGCCATGATGCAGCCCGGGCTCCATCGAGTGGGGCCGACCAGAGGAGGGGACCATGGGCAAGTACGACGGCAAGGTGGCCATCGTGACCGGAGCAAGCCGAGGGGTCGGCGCCGCCACGGCGCTCGCACTCGCTGAGGAGGGAGCGAAGGTCGTCCTCGCTGCCCGCTCAACTGCCGCGAACCCTCAGAAGACCCCGGGGACCTTGGAGGCGACCCTCGAGTCGATCGAAGCTATCGGCGGCGACGCCCTGCTGCTGCCGACGAACCTCAACGAGGACGAGGACGTCGTGAACATGGTGGCCAAGACCGTGGAGCACTTCGGTCGGCTCGACATCCTGATCAATAACGCGGCCATCACCTTCGTCGGCGATCTCGACATCCCGCTCAAGCGCTACGACCTCGTGATGCAGGTCAACCTGCGCGCGCCACTCATCGCCATGCGCGAGGCCATCCCCCACCTCCAGGCCGCAGGCGAGGGCCGGATCATCAACGTCTCCTCCGTGGCGGCAAACTACCCGGTCGACGGACTCATGGCGTATGGCATCTCGAAGATCGGTCTCGAGCGCCTGAGCGTGGACGTGGCTCGTCAGGTGGCCAAGGACAACATCAACTGCAACGTCTTCCGGATCGACATCGGCGTCGCCTCCGAGGGCTTCGTGGCCAATGCCCCTGGCGTGGACCACACCGCATGGGAGCCCACCTCGGTGGCCGCCGAGGGAATCATGTGGATGTTGGACCAGCCCATCAGCTACTCGGGTCAGCGCGAGTCGATGTTCGACCTTCGCCTGCGCGAGGGGATCATGGAGACCAAGATCTCGGGCCCGCCCTCAACGATCGCCAGTCGACCCATCCAGGACCTCGTCCGCGGAGTCTTCGACACCGGCCCGGGCGGCTTCGAGGAGCCCCACCAGGGCTGAGCGCCCTCGGGCACTTCGAAGAGTGCTTCGCTAGGGTGAGCGCTCATGAAGGTAGCGATCTCCCTGGCCATGATGCGTCCCTCCCTCTGGGAGGACGCTGCCGTCCTTGCCGACCAGGTCGGCTTCGAATCTGCATGGATCCCTGAGCACCTAGTCTTCCCGGTCGCCTCGAAGGGCTCCCCGCACCACGGGGCGGAACATCCCCCCGTGCCGGCCAACATCCCCACCTTCGACGTCTTCTCCTACATCTCGTTCCTGGCGGCGAAGACCGAGCAGATCCACTTCGGCACCCAGGTGTACAACATCGGTCTTCGCCACCCCTTCATCACGGCGCGCGCGGCGATGACGACCGACGTGCTCTCGAACGGTCGTCTTGAGTTCGGCATCGGCGCCTCCTGGCTGCGTGAGGAGTGGGAGGCCAACGGCCTCGACTTCGACACCCGGGGCAAGCGCGTGGACGAGGCCATCGAGATCTGCCAGAAGCTCTGGACCGACGAAGTGATCGAGTACCACGGCGAGCACTTCGACTTCGACCAGGTGATGTTCGAGCCCAAGCCCGTCCAGGCCGGCGGTCCCCCGCTGCACATCGGCGGAGACGGCAAGGCCGCACTTCGCCGTGCCGCAACGGTGGGCAAAGGCTGGCTCCCGATGAACCACACCCCCGAACAGCTCTGGGGCGGGATCGAAGAGATCGCCGCGCGTCGCGCTGCGATCGGGCGCAGCGACGTCTGCGAGATCACCTTCGCCGGTGGCGACGGCTCCATCGAATCGCTCGTTGAACTTGCTCAGGCCGGTGTGCACCGCGCCATCGTCAAGCCCTTCACCTCGAGCAAGGACGCACTCGAGAAGATCGAGGCCTATGCCCCGCTGCTGGCCGAGGCCGCTGCGATCCAGACGAGAGAGCCATGAGCGACAGCGGACTGGTGCGCGGTGGCACCGCGGGCGCAGGCCAGCAGGCACACACCGAGGCGCCTGCCGCATCGTTCTCCACGGGGCTCGACTACGACCACGCGCTCGACGAGACCGACCGATATGCCGCCGGCACGGTCCGGATCTCCGACTTCGTGCGCACCCCCTCGAAGCGCTGGATGCGGGCCTCGGCCCTGCTCACCATCTCCGACATGGTCGTGGGCTCGAACCTCGTCTACAACACCGCACCCAACGTGCCGCTGACCGTTGACATGCAGGTCCACCAGCTCCACCCCCATGTGGATGACGAGCTCCGAATCGAGAGCTACATCCGCAAGATCGGCCGGACCATCTCCTATGGCGAGACCTACTTCCGCCTCCCCTCCTCGGGCGAGCTCGCGGCGATGGTCTCGTCCACGTTCGCCATCACGCCGAATCCCAATGCCTACGTCGGTGACCTCCATCGGTCCGGAGGATCTCCCGGACTGATCGACGCCGACCTGCTCGACTACGTCGAGGTCCGACGTGTGTCGGCCGGCCTTGCCGAGGTCGATCGGGCGCCTGGTCGCGGGAATTCCACCGGCTCCCTCCAAGGAGGTGTCGTCACCCTGGTCGCCGAGGCTGCGGCAGAGACCCTGACGCAGCGAGAAGCGATGGCCATCGACATCAAGTTCCTGCGCTCCGTCCAGATGGGCCCGGCTCGCGCCCAGGCCGTCCAGGTCGGGCCCGACACGGTGCGCGTCGAGGTCACCGACCCGGGTGACGAGGGTCGGCTCTGCGCCATCGCCGTCGTCCGTCAGGGGGCCTGATGGGTGCGTCGACGTTCGGGATCTACCTTCCTCAGGTCAAGTTCTCGGGCACCGAGTACGTCGACCGTGCGGTGATCGTCGAGGAGCTCGGGTTCGACTCCCTCTGGCTCTATGACCACCTCTGGGCGCCGGGCCAAGCAGAGTTCGACTCCTTCGAGGCGATGACCCTCGCCACCTGGGTGCTGGCCCGAACGAGCCGACTCCGTGTCGGACATCTCGTGACGGCTGCGGGATTCCGGAACCCTGTGCTGCTGGCCAAGATGTTCGCCTCGCTCGATGCGCTCTCAGGCGGACGCCTCGAGATCGGTATCGGCTCAGGCTCGATCCCTGACGAGCACCACATGGCCGGGCTGCCCTACGGGACGGCCTCACAACGCTCTGCGTTGCTCGACGAGACACTCCAAGCATTGCTTGGGCTCTTCACCGGCGAACCCTTCAGCCTCGAAGGCACCCAGGTCCACATCGATTCGGTGCGCTCTCTGCCCACACCGGTGCAGCAGCCGCATCCGCCGATCCACATCGGTGGAGTGGGGCCGAAGTTCACCCTTCCTCTCGTGGCAAAGCATGCCGACGTCTGGTCGATCCCGACCTATGGCTTGGCGGGATGGCGCGAGGCACGCGACACCCTCTTCGAGTTCATGGCTGCAGAAGGACGCGACCCCAAGAGCCTGCGCATCAGCCACGAGGCCGTGCTCGTGATCGGCAGGGACGAGGCCGAGCTCGCTTCTGCGATCTCCCTCGCGGATCGACGGTTCCCCGGCGAGGGCTGGGGGGTCCATGAGGGGGGTTACGTCGGCACCCCGAACCAGCTCGTCGACCACATCGGCGCCATGAAGGAAGAAGGAGTCACCGACTTCATCTTCTTCACCCCCGACCGCGCCAATCCCGAGACGCTCGCCACCTTCGCCCTCGACGTCCTGCCCCAGCTCCGCTGAACGGACAACTTCTGGCCGGACGCGACAGCGCCCCGGCCCTCGAGTTCCGCAGAGCTCAACGACCGGGGCGCTGATCGTATGAATCGATTCCCTACGGGGCGGGAACCTCGATGACCACAGCCTGAGCCATGCCACCACCGGCGCACATCGAAGCGACGCCGATGCCGCCACCCTGACGACGCAGGTCGTAGATGAGGGTGGTGATCATGCGTGCGCCCGACGCGGCGATCGGGTGACCGATGCTGCAGCCGGAGCCCGAGATGTTGATCTTGTCGCCGGAGAAGCCAAGCTTCTGCTCGACGGCCATCGGCACGGGTGCGAAGGCTTCATTGACCTCCATCAGGTCGACCTGGTCGACGCTGAGACCAGCCTTGGCCA
>CAWUMT010000115.1:0-4758 GCA_963923735.1 uncultured Acidimicrobiales bacterium | reverse complement strand
GTGCGTGTCGAGGACATCGACCCGCAGGGCAAGGTCTCCCTGGCCCTCACCGGTGACGTCGCGGACGCATCGCCGAGCGATGAGGACGAGGACCGTCCGGCTCGCGGTGGGTCGTCTGCGTCGGGTTCCTCGAGCTTCGAGGCTTCCTTCGAGGCAGAGCTTGAGGCGGAGATCGGTGATCTCGGCCCCGGGGCCCCGTTCTCGTCGGACGAGGGTGACCGTGGCGGTCGCAACCGGAACCGCCGTCGTCGCTAAGGCGAGAATCGAACTGGCGTCCGAAGGGGTGCTGCTTTGCTCGACATCGAGCGACGCGGCACCCCTTCGTCGCGCCCGGAGGCAAGAATGGGGACATGGCGAACCTCGCGCATGATGCAGGCGAGGCGTCGGTGGTGCCTGAGTTGAGGGCGACGATGTTCCCTCGCTCGCTGAGTCGCATCGACCGTTGGATTCTCGCTCTTTTCATTCTGGTCCCCATTGCGGCCTTCGCCGTCCCTGCGCTCCTCGGTCACCCTGCACTGGCGGGGGACAACCTGATTCAGAACTACCCACTGCGCGTGCTCTCCGGCCGGCAGATCGCCAGCGGTCATCTGCCGTTGTGGAATCCGCTGGCGTTCTCCGGCTTCCCTCTCCTCGGGTCGATGAATGCAGGATCCGCATTCCCCGCCACCTTCCTCTTCGCGGTCCTGCCCGATCAGGTGGCGTGGATCCTCAATCTCTCCACGGCCTATTCAGTCGCCGCCATCGGGATGTTCTTCCTCGCCCTCTACTTGGGGCTCCGGCGATCTGCGGCAGTGTTCGCCGCAGTCGGATTCGCCTTCAGCGGTGCCATGCTCGGCCACATGGTCCATCTGGGACTGATCCAGGGCCAGGCGCTGCTTCCCTGGGCGGTGCTGGCGATGTTGGTGATCGAACAGCGATTCAGGGGCCGCCCGTCCACCGCAAAGTTCATCCCCGATCTCGTCAATGCCGGTTGGCCACTTCTCGTGCTTGCCGGATGTGTTGGACTCGCAGCCCTGACGGGAGAGCCGCGCGCGCTGGCAGATCTCTTCGTCGTTGTCGTCGTGGTGGGTGCATGGATCGTACTGCGCCGGGGGATTGGCGGTCTGGCCGCTCGGCTCCGGATGCTCGTGGCCCTTGGGCTCGCGGGCGGCTTGGGTGCTGCGCTGTCTGCCGTGCAGATCCTGCCGGGTCGAGCCGTGGTGTCCTACTCACAACGCTCGAATCTCTCGGCATGGTTCATCGGGTCGGGATCGCTCAAACCCACGTGGACCGCGCTCCTGGCCATCCCGACCATCCTGGGTGGCAACGGCATGCTGCATCAGCCGAGGTGGTTCATCGAGTACAACCTCGCGGAGGTCACTGGCTACGTCGGCCTGATCTCCTTGGTCGCCTTCTTCGCCGCGGTGGGCCAGCTCTTCGGGCGTGAGCGCAGGCGGAGGCTCCCTCCGTGGGTCGTGCTGTTCGTCGCGATGCTGGTGGTCAGTTTGATCTTGAGCTGGGGTGCCTACACCTGGGCGTTCCATGGGATTCTCCAGATTCCGATCATCAATCGGACGCGTCTGCAGAGTCGGAACCTCGCCATCGTCGATCTGGCACTGTGCATCTTGTTGGCATGGTTCGTCGATCGCCTGGCCGCTCGGGACCTCGAGGGAGCTTCACTCCAGGGTTGGCGACGGTGGCTCACCCTCTCACCTCTCTTCGTGACTCTGGTTCTCGTAGTCGCCGGCCTCGCGATTCCTGACCGTCTGGCTTCGGGACTTTCGGCGCATAGTGACGTCGTCGGCATGGAGCGTTTCTTGTGGCCGTGGTTCCTCGCAGCGGGGCTCCTGGCCGTTGGTCTTGGCATGGTGCTCTTCTTCTGGAAGCGCCTCGGTCCTGCCCGAGCATTCCGCCTTCTCGTGGCGGTCTGTTCGCTTGACCTGTTTGTGTTTGTGATTGGCTGCACCACTGGTTTGGTCGCTGGTGGCACCAATCAACTGCCGACCCGTGCCTCTGCTGCTTCGATCATCGGCACCCAGGGTCGCTTCGCCCTCGTGGACCCGACGCTTGCCAACCTTGATCAATTCGTTGATCTGGGCAAGCCCAATACGAATGTCTTCACCGGAATTCCCTCGGTGCAGGGGTACGGGTCTCTCATCCCCACGTTCTACGGAACAGTGACCGATGCACATACTCAGGATGGCTTGAGTTCGTGTGCGCTGAGTACGGGCCGATTGCGCCAGCTGAGGCTCTCGGCTGTCGCGGCAGGAACCAACGTTCTCGCTCCGATGACCACCGACAGCAAGAACCCTGATCTTGTCCTCACTCCACCCTCGGCCACACCCTGCCCAGGGGCGCCTGAGGTGGCCACGAACGATTCGCGATCGTTCTATTTCGGCCAACTCCTCGAGGTGGCCACACTCGACCTGACCAGCCGGACTGGCCATCCCAGCGGGACTGCCCCGCAGGTCTCGCTCATCGACGGGACCGGGCATCGGTTGAGTGCCGCGCCCGTAGCCACGGAGTCCTCCACTGGCTGGACTTACAACTTCACGGGAGCACCTCGCGCGGGCGGAGTCAGGGTCACGACGGGGGGCTTGGCAGTTTCCCAGGCAGGTTCGGTCATCGATCGTGCCGGCAATATCTTCTCGCTCGACGGGGACTATCAGCGTGCCATGGGGGGCAAGAGCTGGCGCCTTGAGTCGACGACCTCGACCTATCAGGTGTTTCGGACCACGCGCCCCCTGGTCCCCAAGATCAATCTGGTCCATGCCGCGAGGGGTTCCAGGGTCGAATGGGTCCACACCTCGCCGCGGGGTGCAGACGCCACCGAGCTGCACCTTGCATCGGCTGCCACGATCGTACGCTCGGTGTCCTATGTGCCGGGGTGGGTAGCCACCTACTCACCTGTCGGCGGTGGTGCTGCCGTCAGCGTGGCGGTGGTCCAGCACGATCTCGTCCAGTCGGTCAACCTTCCTGCTGGTCGATGGATCGTCAACTTCTCCTATCACCCCAAGGGCGTGCGGACGGGCCTGGTGATCAGCGGGGGAGCGATCGCCGCCTTTGTAGCGGCCTCGGTCCTGCTCTGGCTCCACGGGCGACGACGAGTCCGTGCGCAGGAAGCGTCCACCGTGGTCGATGAAGTGCAGCGATAGGGTTTCGAGATGATCCGCGTGGGAGTCATCGGTGCTGCAGGCAAGATGGGTCGCTCTGTGCTGGCCGCCGTGGAGGCCGCGGAGGACCTCGAGTTGACTTGTGTGGTCGACCCCCTGGTCGATCGGCTCGACCTCGACGCCTCGATCCTGGCGGTGACCTCGCCTGCGGACCTCCCCGAAGGTGTCGCAGACGTGCTCGTGGACTTCACGAACCCTGAGGCAGCCAAGGCGCATCTGCCGGCCACGCTTCGCAAGGGATTCCATCTGGTCGTCGGGACCACCGGCCTCGGCCAAGGGGAGCTCGACGAGCTCGCCGCGATCTCCTCGACCACCGGAGCGAACGTGCTGATGGCGGCGAACTTCGCAATCGGCGCCATCCTCCTGATGCGGTTCGCTGCACAGGCGGCCCCGTATTTCGAAGGAGTCGAGGTGATCGAGCTCCACCATGACCAGAAGCTCGATGCACCCTCGGGGACGGCGATCAAGACCGCAGAGGCGATTGCCGCCGCCCGCGAACGTGCGGGGCGAGGCGCCCCTCACGACCCCACGACCACTGAGGTGGTGCCGGGCGCCCGAGGAGCGAGCGGTGCCGGCGGAGTGCATGTGCACTCGGTGCGACTTCCCGGACTCGTGGCCCATGAAGAGGTCATTTTCGGTGACCCCGGGCAAGGGCTGACGCTGCGTCACGACTCCTATGACCGTGTGAGCTTCATGGCTGGCGTCCTGCTCGCCGTTCGGCGCATCCAGACGCGCCCGGGTGTGACGATCGGGCTCGACCCCCTCCTCGATTCGTGACCGGGCGCGCCGGGCGCGCGGTTCCCGAGGACGTGTTGGCAGCGGGCTACGCCTGCGTGGCGCGTGCAGGGTTCGCCGACACCACGCTGGCCACGGTGGCCGACGAGGCCGGCATCTCTCGGGCCACGCTGTACCGATGGTTCCCCGGAGGCCGTGAAGAGCTCTTGGGGCAAGTGGTGGCCTGGGAGCACCGGCGGTTCTTCCTCTCGCTCTATGGCGCCGTCCAGAACTGCTCCAGCCTCGAAGAGGTGATGATCCAAGGGCTCCTCGTTGCCCATCGCTCCATGGAGTCCCATGAGGTCCTTCAGATGGTCCTCGCCCAGGACTCCGCCTTCCTCGCCAGCGCCTTGAGCGCACAGGAGGAGCCGACCCGAGCTCAGATCGCAGCGTTCCTCGTCCCGTACCTCAAGGCCCATGAGCTGGCCCCGGGCGTGGACGTCGAAGCGACCGCAACGCACCTGGCTCGCCTGTTCCTCTCGCTCTTGGCGGCACCAGGTCGATGGGACCTTTCTGATCCCCGAAAGGTCCAGGAGCTTGTGACCACCGAGTTTCTGGCGGGAGTTGTTCCGGCTCGTTGAAATGAGACAAATCGGGGTCTAGTGTCTCACTCATGAGCCTGACGGCAGTCTCCGAGAGCGTCGGAATCGAGCTGAACTCCTTAGGTGCGCTGGTCAGCGCCGAGGAGTCAACTCGCCGTCGCCGGATCGTGGACGCCACCGTCGGCCTCGTGGTGGAGCGAGGCGTGCGCTCGTTGAGCCTCGAGGAAGTCGCCTCACGTGCAGGAATCTCGAGAGCCACGTTGTATCGGTGCTGTCTCTTATACACATCT
>CAWUMT010000114.1:0-4779 GCA_963923735.1 uncultured Acidimicrobiales bacterium | reverse complement strand
AGGCCCAGGGGCTCAGTGCCGCCACGGCATGTCAGTTCGACTCGAACCCCATCTCCTTCGAGCTCCACGGATTCGGTGACGCCGACCGCGTGGAGGAGACCGACGAGGTCCTCGCTCGTCGTGCCGCCGCAGAGGTGGCGACCGATGCGGAGATGACGGCCATCCTCTCGGCCCTCACTGACGAGCAGCGCACCGCTCTGGCCGCCGGCGTCGACGCCATGGTGCCGCTCATCGGCGAGCACCAGCACTGATGCGCCTTCGGATCTTCGTCGAACCCCAGCAGGGTGCGAGCTACGAGGACCAACTGGGTGTCGCCCAAGCTGCTGAGCGCCTCGGCTTTGACGCCTTCTTCCGCTCCGACCACTTCATGGCCATGGGCGACGCCCCGGGCCTCCCCGGCCCGACGGATTCTTGGGTGACGCTGGGGGGCATCGCCCGCGAGACCTCCACCATCCGCCTCGGGACCCTCGTGACGTCCTCGACGTTCCGCTCCCCCGGACTGCTCGCCATGCAGGTTGCCCAGGTCGATCAGATGAGCGGCGGTCGTGTCGAACTCGGCATCGGTGCGGGTTGGTACGAGGCCGAACACCTCGCCTACGCCTTCGAGTTCCCCGAGACCAAGGTCCGCTTCGATCGCCTCGAGGAGCAGCTGGAGATCCTCGAGGGTCTCTGGACCACTCCGCAGGGCACGGCCTTCTCCTTCGAAGGCCGCCACTTCTCCGTCACCGACTCTCCGGGTCTCCCCAAGCCGTCCCAGACGCCGCGGCCCCCGATCATCATGGGTGGTGCGGGCCCCACGCGCACCCCGAGAATGGCGGCTCGGTTTGCGGACGAGTTCAACACGCCCTTCCTCCAGCCCGATGATGCTCGGGCACAGTTCGAGCGAGTCGATGCAGCCTGCGAGGCGATCGGTCGGGATCCTCGATCAATTCGCCACACCTCTGCGGTCACGGTCTGCTGCGCGACCGACGAGGCGTCACTCGCTAGACGGGCAGAGGCGATGCACTGGCGCCTTGAGGACCTTCGGGCCTTCGGCGTGGCCGGCACCCCCTCTGAAGTCCTCGAGCGCCTCGGGGCGTGGAAGCAGGCGGGAGCCGAAGCGGCTTACCTGCAGATCCTGGACATGGCGGACCTCGATCATCTCGAGCTGCTCGCCGCCGAGGTCCTGGGCAAGCTCTCCTAATCCGCGGTCCCCACCATCTCGATGATGGTGGCGGCAACCCGATCGGGAGCCTGATGGAGCACCAGGTGACCGACGTCACCAAGCAGTTCACAGTCGACGGCCAACTCTGTGGCAAGCGCCTGGGCGGCAGCCGGCGCCACCACGATGTCGAGTTCTCCGTGGAGGACGCGTGCAGGGGCGCCGACTCGATGGACGGAACGCTCGAGTGCGGCGTGATCGCGCATCAAGAATCGCTGGTCATCGACGAAGGACTGCACTTCGCCGACAGAGAGACGAGAGACCTCGTCAGGAAGGTTGGCCTTGAGCGCATCGAACCCGGTGAGGCGCACCACGAGGGGGACGGCGGTGGCGAGGCCCGCCAAGGTGGTCAACGACAACGCCGGACCGAGGATCGGCGCGGCGAGCACCGAGTCACCGATGGTCACCGATCCCGCGCCGCCGATCGAGGACACCAGCAACAGTCCGCTGACAAGTTCAGGGTGATCGAGTGCGAGGCGAAGCGCAACGCCGCCACCGAAGGAGTAGCCGAGGATCAGTGCAGGACCCGTCCTGCGTGCAAGGAGCTCTTCGGCCACGAGTTCGGCTTGAGCAGCGAAGGATCGAGCCTTTCCCCCCGTCTGCCCCCAGCCGGGCCGGTCGACGGCCAAGGTGGTGACGGCACCGTCGAGGGCGGCCACCACTCCGTCGAAGTCACCCGCCGATCCAGGCTGTCCGTGCAACATGACGACTGGCGGGCCGGAGCCGTGCACTGAGACGGCGAGGCCCTCGACAGCGCGCGGGGTTGGTCCGTTACGAAAGCCGAGTCTCACGACTCGTCATCAAAGCAGATCGCGCCCTGCGGGCACGCATCTGCGAGAGCCCGAGCGAGGAGCTCAAGACCTTCGGGCACCACACCTTCGTGCAAGGGGACGCCCTGGCCGAGTGCGTCGGTCGTCACGAGTACTGGGGCGAGCGCGGAGCAGTTGCCTGATCCCTTGCAGCGATCCTCGCGGATGACGATGCGCACCATGCCCCCTCCGTTGGCCTCACCCTAGAAGTGGACCGCGGGTGCGACAAGCGAAATTGCATGAGACTTATCTAATACAGCGCACCGAAAAAACTTCTCAGTGCACTTGGCGGCCGATGTCCTCCCAGAATGGGGCACGAAGTTTGGCCTTCTGCAGCTTTCCCGTGGCGGTTCGCGCCAGTTCTGCTCGCTGTTCCCAGCGCCGAGGAATCTTGTAGCCAGCGAGGTGCTCACGCGCATGGCGCTCTACGTCGGCAACGTCAAGTCCCTCGGTCTCGCTCACGAACAAGGCGGTGACGAGCTCTCCCCACTTCTCGTCAGGAATCCCGATCACGGCCACCTCCTTGATGTCGGGGTGGCGAAGCAGGATGTCCTCCACTTCGATCGACGAGACGTTCTCACCCCCGGTGATGATCACGTCCTTCTTCCGATCGGTGATGGCGAGATAGCCGTCTTCGTCGAAGCGTCCACCGTCGCCGGTGTGGAACCACCCGTCCTCGAGTGCCTCCTGCGTAGCCGAGGGGTTCTGCCAATACGAGGCCAGCACGGTATTGGACTGCGCCAGCACTTCATGATCGGCGCTCAGGTCAAGACGGGTTCCCAGGGTCGGTGCTCCAGCACGGCTGAGGAGTTTGGCGCGACTCGTCGGGTCCTCATCGTCCCATTCGGCTCGATTTCGATTGACGGTGAGAACAGGGGACGTTTCAGTGAGGCCATAGATCTGACAGAACTCCCAGCCGAGCTCGGCTTCGATGGCTTCGATCGTCGACGTCGGTGGCGGTGCACCTGCGACCACCACTCGAACACGGTCCCGGCCCGGGATCGGACCATCCCAGGCGCGCGCTGCATCGAGAACGGTGTTGAGGACGGCTGGCGCGCCACACAACAACGTGACGCCGTGTGCCTCGATCCGGCGCAGGATCTCTGGCCCATCGACCTTTCGCAGCACGATGTGCTGTCCGCCCAGCGCAGAGACGATGAAGGGCATCCCCCATCCATTGACATGGAAGAGCGGCAGCGTATGAAGCAGGACGTCTCGGTCGTTGACGCCGAGGTGGAGACCGAACACCGTCGCGTTCAGCCAGAGGTTCCGATGGGTGAGCTGCACGCCCTTGGGGCTCGCCGTGGTTCCTGAGGTGTAGTTGATGGTGGCCGTCGCTCCCTCATCGCCTTGCCAAGGACGCGGGGTGCGACCCAGCGGGAAGATCTCACCATCGCTGTGGTCGCCGAGCACGATGGTTCGCCGGCCTCCCAGATGAGCGCTGAGGTGCTCGAGTTCAGGGTCGAGCAGGACCACCTCACAACCTGAGTGCTCGACGATGAAGGCCACCTCTTCTGCGGTGAGCCGGAAGTTGATGGGGACGAGAACTCGCCCCCATCCCGCAACACCGAAGAAGCTGGTGAGCAACCGGGCAGAGTTGTGCGACACGATGCCCACCCGAGTGCCCGGTTCGAGGCCCAGATCATCCAGCCAGGACGCCATGCCACGAGCTCGCTCGGCCATCTCGAGGTAGGTGAAGGGTCCGAAGGGTGCTGCGGGCTGTTCAGGATCGTCGATGAGGCCGACTCGGGCGCCGTAGACCGTCTCGGCCCGATGGAGGAAATCGTTGAGGACGAGTGGCTGATCCACCGGGTAGCTCCTTGAATCGTGCTGTGGCGTTCCGTTAGGGGTCTGAAGCGAAACTCAGTCCACACTGAGGTGGGTAGCGAGGAACTCGAGCGTCACTTCAAGCGCCTCGTCCGCCGCCTTGAGCAGACCGACCTGCAAGGCGAAATCGTGCCACATTCCCTTCACGATCTCCGCCTCAATCGGATCGGGCCCTTCCCAGCCAGCCACAAGACGATCCAAGTCCGGACTCAGCACGTCCTCGGTGCCACCGATCACCAAGGTGGGAGGGAGCCCAGCGAGCGACCCGAGGAGTGGTGAGACCCCAGGATCGTCGAGGCGATCGGGAGCGTAGGCATCAGCACAGGCTGCAAGCCACTTCGCGCTGAGCATCGGATCACGTGCTGCCAACGTCGCGTCAGCTGATCGATCCACGCTCAGATCCAGCCAGGGGGACGAGAGCACCAGCACTCCAGGTGCACTCGGCGTCCCTACCAACTTCTGTGCCAGCCCCAATGCCAGATTCGCACCAGCCGAGTCCCCGAGCAGTCCCACCTCCCCGCGTGATGCAAGGACTTCCCAGACCGCACCAACCGCGTCGGCAGCTTCGGGGAACGCAGCCTCAGGACTCAAGGGGTAGTCGGGCAGCACCACGGTGGCCTGGAACGATGCGCTCAACGCTGCGGCCCACGCACGCGACATCTGCGGTGTGCCCACGCAGAAGCCACCCCCATGGATGAGCATCAAGGTGTGGTCGATGCCACCTTTGACCGGGCGGTGGACCTCGCACGTGATGCCACCCACGCGTTCGATCGATCGGGTGGCCCCCTTGGGCACCCGGACTGCCATGAGCATCGCCCCCATGCGAGATCGCTGCGTGGAGAACGGAAGTGAGTCCACGAGAACTCGCTTCTTGATCATCTTCGCCGGATTGAGCGCGACCGCCAGCGGCGGATAGGCCACGGCTCAGTCGAGTCCTGCGTC
>CAWUMT010000113.1:0-4836 GCA_963923735.1 uncultured Acidimicrobiales bacterium | reverse complement strand
CAGCGCGGACCCCTTCGCCGTGATCGAGGGTGACGCCAGCCTCACCCAGGACCTGCTCGACGTGATGGGCTCGATGAGCGAGTCCGGCGAGATCGTCGAGGCTGCAGACGAGGCGCCTGAGCCCGACGAGGCCAGCTGAGTCTCGAGAGCGACTCGAGTCCTCACATGCCTGACGAGCGGGGTCGCCCCTTCGTCGTCCTCGGGGTCACCGGCGGCATCGCCGCGTACAAGGCCGTCGAGCTCTGCCGACTCTTGGTCGATGCCGGCTGCCACGTGGCTCCGGTCCTGACCAAGGACGCCTGTCGGTTCATCCAGCCGCTCACCTTCAGTGCCCTGGCCTCGGAGCCTGCGCAGACTGAGCTTTACGACGGGGTCTCGCCGATCCCGCACACCCGCCTCGGCCAGGCCGCCGATCTCATCGTGATCGCTCCATGCACGGCGAACCTGATCGGTCGCTACGCCAATGGTCTGGCCGACGATCTGCTCACCAACACCCTGTTGGCCACCCGGGCGCCGGTCCTCCTGGCCACGGCCATGCACACTGAGATGTGGGAGCAGGCCTCGGTCCAGGAGAACCTCGCCACACTGCGACGTCGGGGCACCCACGTGCTCGAGCCGGCCGAAGGCCGCCTTGCCGGAGGCGACTCGGGTAAGGGACGCATGGTGGAGCCCGCCGAGATCGCTGCGGCGGCGCTCGAGATCCTGGGCTCGGCCCGCGAGCCCGATCTCGCCGGTCTGCACGTCGTCATCTCCGCAGGCGGGACGCGCGAGCCCATCGATCCAGTGCGCTTCGTGACCAATCGCTCCTCGGGCAAGCAGGGCCACGCCTTGGCCGATGCTGCGGTGGCCCGTGGGGCGATGGTGACGCTGGTGACTGCAGCGAGTGCGCCGGTGCGCGGCGTCGGGCCCGGCTCGCTCAACGTGGTGCGCGTCGAGACGGCCAAGGAGATGCACACCGCCGTGCTCGAGGCGGCCCGGACGGCCGACGTGGCGATCATGGCCGCAGCGGTGGCCGACTTCCGCCCGAAGGATCCCGCGAGTTCGAAGGTCAAGCGAGAGAAGGGGACTCCGAAGCTCAAGCTCGAGCCGACCGAGGACATCCTCGTGGACCTCGTTTCCCATCGCACCAAAGGCCAAACCGTGGTCGGCTTCGCGGCGGAGACCGACACGGTCCTCGAGCACGGACGCGCCAAACTCGAGCGCAAGGGCTGCGACCTGCTCGTCGTCAACGACGTGAGCGCACCGCAGACCGGCTTCGATCACGACACCAATGAGGTGGTGATCCTCGGCCGTGACGGACTCGAAGAACGCGTCGCGTTGGCCTCGAAACGCACGGTTGCCGATGCCATCTTCGATAGAGTTTCCAAGATCCGATCTGCCGGCGGAAGGGCATAGCGACCATGAGCACGAGGGCCACGTTCACCTCTGAGTCCGTCACTGAGGGGCACCCCGACAAGATCGCCGACCAGATCTCCGACTCAGTGCTCGATGCGATCCTGGATCAGGATCCCGACTCCCGTGTGGCCTGTGAGACCCTCGTGACCACCGGCATGGCGCTCGTGGCGGGGGAGATCACCACCCAAGCACGCATCGACGTGCCCGAGATCGTGCGCTCGACCATCAACGGCATCGGTTATGACGACGACCAGAAGGGCTTCAACGGCTCGACCTGTGCCGTCCTCGTCACGCTGGATCGCCAGAGCCCCGACATCGCCGCAGGCGTCGACCGGGCCTTCGAGCTGCGGACCGGCTCTGGTGGAGAGGACGTCCTCAACGGCCAGGGTGCCGGCGACCAGGGGATGATGTTCGGCTACGCGTGCGACGAGACCGCCGACCTCATGCCGCTGCCCATCTGGCTCTCGCACCGTCTGGCCCAGCGCCTCACGCAGGTCCGACGCTCTGAGCAGCTGGCCTACCTGCGCCCCGACGGCAAGACCCAGGTGTCGGTCATCTACGAAGACGGCCGTCCCGTCGCCATCGACACCGTCCTCATCTCGACCCAGCACGCGCCGGGTGTGGACTTGAAGGGCACGTTGGAGCCGGATCTCACCGAGCAGGTCATCAAGCCACTGCTTCCCTCGGACCTCGACACCTCGAACCTGCGGATCCTCGTGAACCCCACGGGCATCTTCGAGCTCGGCGGCCCACACGCCGACACCGGGCTGACTGGTCGCAAGATCATCGTGGACACCTACGGCGGCATGGCCCGTCACGGTGGCGGTGCGTTCTCCGGCAAGGACCCCTCCAAGGTCGACCGCTCTGCGGCGTACGCGGCTCGCTGGGTGGCCAAGCACGTGGTGGCCTCCGGCGCGGCCAAGCGTTGCGAGGTGCAGGTGGCCTACGCCATCGGCGTGGCCCAGCCCGTCTCGCTCCTCGTCGACACGTTCGGAACCGCCACGGTGGATCAGGCCAAGATCGAAGCCGTCGTCCGAGAGCTCTTCGACCTGCGTCCCGCAGCGATCACCAAGGAACTCGACCTTCGCCGGCCGATCTACAAGAAGACTGCCGCCTACGGCCACTTCGGTCGTGACGAGCGCGAGTTCACCTGGGAGCAGACGCCCAAGGTGGACGACCTGCGCCGGGCGCTCGGCCTCTGATCCCATGACCGAGCAGGCTCGGCCTCGCTCGGTCGCCGTCCTCACCGAGGTCGCCGCGCTCGACAAGGCGCTCGACTATCTCGTACCCGAGGGCTTCGAGGGCCCCCTTGAGCCCGGATCGCGCGTGCGGGTGGATCTTCACGGCCGCTCTGTTCGTGGATGGGTGCTCGGCGAGGGGAGTGAACAGGCACTCAACCTCAAGCCCCTCAAGGCCTCACTGGGGATCGGACCACCCGAGTCGGTCCTCGAGCTCTGCGAATGGGCCGCGTGGCGCTGGTATTCGACACCGACGAGGTTCTTGTCCTCGGCCTCACCCGATCGCCTAGTGCGCTCTCTGCCGCGTCGCCCTGCGATGCCGGCACTTGAGGTTCCTCCGAGTGAGCTCGGCCGCCTCGGCGCCGCACAGGCCGGCGGCGAAGCGAGGGGCCTGCTTCGCCTCGGGCCCTCGACGGATCCCTTCGATCTCGTGCTCGGCTTCTTATCGGGGCTCGGCGACGCACTCGGGGCGAAGAGCGCGCTGATCCTGGTGCCCTCGGTGGGGTACGCCAAGCGACTCACCGCACGACTCGGCCGTCGGGGGATCCCTGCGGTCAATGCGCAGGACGCATGGGAATCTGCCCGCGCCGGGTGGCCGGTCGTGGTGGGTACTCGTGCAGGGGCCTTGGCGCCGTGTCCGCACCTCGCCGGGGTGATCGTCCTCGATGCCGAAGATCGACGGTTCCTCGCCGAGGGGGCGCCGACGTATTCAACGACGGTCATGGCGGCCGAGCGCGCTTCGAGAGCGCAGGCACCAATGCTTGCGGTGGCGTCGGTGCCGACTGCAGATCTCTCGGCCCTGTTGGAGGAGATCCCGTCGCCGCCGGGTGTCGAACGCGCCGGCTGGCCGGTGGTGGCGGTGGCCGATCGCCGAGAGGACGACCCGCGCAACGGCCTGCTCAGTGGTCACCTGGTCGAAGAGCTCCGGGCGGCGCTCGAACATCAGCCTGACGGCATTGCCGCGGCGTGTCTGGTGAACCGTACGGGCCGTGCCCGGCTCCTTGCCTGCGCGCGCTGCGAGCAGATCGCACGGTGCACGGCGTGTGAGGCGGCCATGGTCCTCGAGGACGACCTCGGCTGCCCTCGCTGTGGCACGCATCGGCCCATCGTCTGTCAGGCCTGCGGAGCGACCAAGCTCAAACTGCTGCGCTTGGGCACCGCACAGGTGGCGGTCGAACTCGAGGCCCTCCTCGGCGTGCCCGTGGCCGAGCTCACGGCGACGAGCGAGTCTCCCGGTCCGGCCACGCGCGTGGTGGTGGGGACCGAGGCAGTGCTCCATCGGCTGCGGCGCACCCAGCTGATCGCGTTGTTGGATCTCGACCACCACCTCTTGGCCCCACGAGCAGGCGCTGAGCAGCAGTCGCTGAGCCTGATCGCCCAAGCTGGCCGCCTCGTGGGGCCCCGGGGGGACACCGACTCAGGACTGGTGCTGCTGCAGACGAGGAACGCCACCCACCCGGTGGTACTGGCTGCACAGAAAGGGGATCCGAGCGAGGTGCTCGAGGTAGATCGGGCACTGCGCACCCAATTGCAGCTGGCCCCGGCGCGGGCCTACGCCCTCCTCAAGGGTGAAGGTGCCGAAGCACTGGCGGAGGCCATCGTCGGGCTGGGGATCGAGATCATGCCGCTCGGCGAACATCGTGTGGCCGCCTCCGCCTCGGACCACCCACGGCTCCTGGACGCGCTGGCTCACGCCACGCGACCCAAAGAGCGGGTCGTGGTCTCGGTCGATCCCGTCGAGTTCTGAGGTCAGGCCGAAGGGCGTGAGCCCGTAGAATGGGAGCGTGAGTGTTGCTCCGATTCGCACCTATGGCGATCCCGTGCTCAAGTCTGCGGCACTCGAGGTCACCGAGATCGACGGGAAGCTCGTCGCGCTCATCGACCAGATGATCGAGACGATGTACGCCGCACCAGGAGCCGGTCTCGCCGCGAACCAGGTGGGCGTCCAGAAGCGCCTCTTCGTCTACGACGCCGACGAAGGACCCCGGGCCATCATCAATCCGCGGATCCTCGAGTCAGGCGGTGAGTACACCATGGAGGAGGGATGCCTCTCCGTGCCGGGCCTCTCCTGGGAGATCACCCGACCGAACGAGGTCTACCTCGTGGGCCTCGACATCGACGGCAATGAGATCGCCATCGAGACCGACGAGTTCGAGGGCCGGGTCTTCCAGCACGAACTCGATCACCTCGATGGGATCCTGCT
>CAWUMT010000112.1:0-4907 GCA_963923735.1 uncultured Acidimicrobiales bacterium | reverse complement strand
GCTGCTTGAGGCGATGAGTCACGGTTCGGCTGCCAGCTTCTCCTTGGACGTTCTCAAGGGTCATGGGGCGAACCTGGCAACGTTCCCGGCGGGTGCACTCCTGCGCAAGGACGTGGATCTCTACGAAAGCTTGATCGCCGCCAAGGGGGCCAACTCAGGCATCCTCGGCGAGGTCTCTGAATACGCGCTCGGCATCATGGGTGCGCCCGGCCACCAGGCCTGAGGAGGAATCGACATGGGAACAATCCGCGAACGAGCATTGAGCACCTATGAAGAGGTGCTGTGCAAGCCCTATGAGGGCAGCGCCACCCCGCTTGAGGAAGCGGGACTGCTCGACTACGTCTACGGAGAAGTCTGGAACCGCCCCGGGCTCACCCGCCGCGAGCGGCGCCTGATCACCTTCACCTGCGTAGGTGCAGCGGACTCGACCGCAGCGATGACCGAGCAGGTCTACGGGGCCCTCCGCTCCGGCGATCTCAGTTGTGATGAGCTCTACGAGGCGGTGCTGCACTTCGCCGTCTACTGCGGCTGGCCCAAGGCCTCAGTGCTCAACGGCATCGTGGCCGAGCAGTGGGCGAAAGTTTGCGAGGAGGACGGTCGTGACGTCACCCCACCCGCCGATCCCATCTGGAGGCCTGAGCTGACCCACGAGCAACGCATGGCCGGAGGCATCGAGTGCTTCACCTGGATCAACGTGGTGCCCGCGCCACCTGCGGACACGCCGTACACGGGTGCGGGCATCCTGCCCTTCGTCTTCGGCGAGCTCTGGCAGCGCCCGGGGCTCTCGGTGCGGGACCGGCGATTCCTGACCATCCCCGCCGTTGGGGTCAGCGATGCCGAGATGCCCATCTGGAGCCATCTGCACTCGGCGATGAAGTCCGGGGACGTGACCTATGGGGAGGTTCTCGAGCTCGTCCTGCACTTCGCCGTCTATGCGGGGTGGCCCAAGGCCTCTCGCCTGAACCAGGTTGCCCAGGAGAACTGGGCAGCCATCGAGGCCTCCGGTGGCGTTCGCCAAGGCGACGCACCCGAATACCACCCGTAGGTCTCGGTGGATCACTCGAATTCGGACTTCAGTCCCTAGACTGCAGTCATGGCAGTGGCACAGGCAACCTCTCGTGAGGCGGGTGCGACCAAGCGTCGCAATCCGACGGAGGAGGCCATCCTCGAGTGCGTGATCGCCATGATCGACGAGCGGGGCGAGGCGGGGGTGCGGATCGCCGACATCACCGCTGCGACCAAGGCATCGATCTCCTCGATCTATCACTTCTTCCATGACCGAGAAGGCTTGATCGCCGCGGCCCAGGCGGAGCGCTACTACCGGGCCCTCGGGGGATCCGTCGAGATGGTCAGCATCATGGCGAGCCGAGCAACTAGTCGGGCGGACCTGCGTTCTGCGATCCTCCAGCTCATCGAGTGGATGGCGCGACCCGAGCGTGCTCCGCACCGACTGACCCGGATCAACGTGATGGGAGCGACCTTGGGGCGCCCGGTGCTCAGGGACCGGGTGGCTGAGATCCAGGACCAGGTCGTCCTTGAGCAGTCCAAGGTCTATGAGGACCTCCAGGCTCGAGGCCTGATGCGCAGTGACGTCGACCCCATCACGATGTCCGCCTTCGTGATGGGCATGATCCTGAGTCGATCGGTGACCGAGATCGGCCCATCCTCAGCTAGCCAGGAGGAGTGGACGCGCCTCACCATCATGGTGACCGACGAGCTGTTCTTCGGAGACGAGAAGCTCGACTGAGCAGAGGGCCGCTCACGCAAGAGCCCATCACAACAGGGGGAGTGCAGTGCAGCTCAAGGACAAGGTCGTCGTCGTCACCGGAGCCGGCTCGGGGATCGGTGCCGCCTTCGCACGACGTTTCACTCAAGAGGGTGCCAAGGTGGTCGTGACCGACCAGAACCGAGCCGGCCTCGATGCGGTGGCCCGAGAAATCCAATCTGTCGGATTCGCCGGCGACATCACCTCGACCGAGACCATCGACACCGTCGTGGCCTTGGCTCGAGAGGCCTACGGCGAGATCGACGTCTGGTACTCGAACGCGGGGTACTCAGGTCCTCGGACACCCGGCGAGCTCGGTCCCGATGAGGTCTGGGAGCTCGGCTGGGAGCTCCACGTCATGAGTCACGTGCGCGCCGCGCGCGCCGTGCTGCCCTCGATGCTCGAGCGAGGGGAGGGCTATCTCCTGAACACCGCCTCGGTCACCGCGCTGACGATGCAGATGGACAAGGCCTTCTACACCGTGTCGAAGACCGGGGCGCTCTCGGTGGCCGAATGGTTGGCGGCGACCTATGGACCTCAGGGAATCAAGGTGTCGTGCTTCTGCCCTGGGGCAATGCTCACCCCGATGCTCCTGTCGAACAACTTCCCCGCAGACCATCCGATCCTCTCGACGGCGATGACCCCTGAGGCGGTGGCCGACCTGTTGGTCCAGGCAATCGATGAGGAACGATTCTTGATCTTGGACTCGGCAACTGCCACTGAGGCACTTGCGGCCAAGGCAGCCGACTACGACGCCTGGATCGCTCAGATGGCGGAGGCCTCTGCCGCCATGCGGGCTCAGTGAGGCCCACCTCAGGTTCCAGCAACTGGGGGAAGGCACGTCGAGGCGCCCAGATGCATCGAGGCGTCGGAGTGGCTTGACAGCAGGGAAGTCAATTGGGAGCCTGACCTCGCACCCAAGATGAGGTGGGAGGTCCACCGGGTGCAGAGAGAAGGGGGAGGAGATGGCTGCGTCGACCAACGGCAGTTCGCTTAAGGACAAGGTGGTGGTCGTCACCGGCGCCACGTCTGGCTCGGGTCGCGGCGTCGCCCGTCGCATGGTGGCCGAAGGCGCCAACGTCGTGCTGCTCGCCCGTGGCAAGGAGCGCCTCGAAGAGGAGGCCTCTGCCCTCGGTGAGCGGGCCGTCCCGATCGTCACCGACGTCTCGGACCCCGCGTCGGTCAACGCCGCCTTCGCAGAGATCGACAAGCGCTTCGGCAAGGTCGACGTCCTGATCAACAACGCGGCGGTCTACCGGCCGTGCCCGGTCGAAGAGCTCAGCGACCTCGACATCCAGAGCCATGTGGCCACCAACTTCCTCGGTCCCGTCTACACCTCGCGTGCGGCGATTCCGCTCATGCGCAAGGCCGGTGCGGGCGACATCGTCAACACGTCCTCGGAGTCGACGCTCGACCCCTGGCCGTTCTTCTCGATGTACGTGGGCTCCAAAGCCGCCATGGAGGCTTTCACCAAGGTCCTTCACGCCGAGATGGCTGCCGAGGACATCCGGGTGACCCTGTTGATCCAAGGGACCGCCGCCGACGGCGAAGGCTCGACCGACTGGTCCTGGGATCCCGAGAACTCCCAGAAGGCCTTCGAGACTTGGGGGGCACGGGGCTATCTGGCCAAGGCCATGGGTCGTGATCCCGAGCTGCCGAGCCAATCCGTCGAGGACATCGCCGACGTCCACGTCTACATCGTCACCCGTCCCCGCGGCCAGCAGCTCGACACCATCCACGTCCGCTCACACTGAGCACGGCGCCGGCTTCGAGGTCGGCGGTGGCGAACCTCAGGCCGACGGCGTGCGGGTGTAGATCGTCAACTTGGCGATCTCGCCGGCGTCGTTGACCTCGAAGACGTCGATCACGAGGTCGGCCACCGGGCCATCGGCCCCCGGGAACACCGGGAGGAGGGCGGCCGCACAGACGTTGCCCTCTGCGGTCAGCGTCGCCGCACTGACTGACTCAGGACTCACCGCGCCGAGCTCGTCGCGCCACAGCGCAATCAGGTTCGGCTTGCCCTCGACCCGTCGGCCGTCGGGCAAGAGGGCGACGCCATCCTCGGCGAACAAGGTCCCGATCTGGTCGTACGCATGCGCGCTCACCAGTTCCATGTAGCGCTCTGCGGCGCGGCGTGCGAGCTCTGCGGACACCGGATCTCCCCTCGATCGTGACGTCCGCACGCTTGCATAGAACCGGAGCGCCCACAACACCGGCGTAGAATCGAGATATGACCCCTCCTGCTCCTCGTGGTTCGCGTCCCGGCGGCTCTGGCGGAGGTGGCGGCGCCCGCAGCGGCGGTGCCCGCAGTGGTGGTGCTCGCAGCGGAGGCACCCGAGGTGCCACTGGTCGTCCAGGAGCACCGAAGTCCGGCGGTGCCGCCCGATCTGGTGGTGCTTCTCGTGCAGGTGGCGCGTCCCGTGCAGGTGGCGCGTCCCGTTCAGGTGGTGCACGAGGCACGTCCTCGTCGTCTTCGGCCCGGAGCTCGGGAGCTCCTCGATCCGCCAGCGCTCGTTCAGGCTCAGGAGCGTCTCGCTCCTCCGCAGCCACCGGCCGAAGCGGCCCACCTAAGCCTGCGGGCAAGGGAGCGGCCCGGCGGTCGAGTTCCCCGCGCAGTGGCGCCACTCGGGATGTCGACGCACGCAACTCCACTCGGGGCGGTTCGAGCCGCACGGGTGCGGCACGCGGCGACGGCCCTCGCTCAAGCAGTCCTCGCGGCGCTCGCCCGACGGGCGGTCCCGGATCGCGGTCGACAGGTGCACGCAGTGGCCCGCCACGCAGCGGTACCGCCCGCAGCGGCGGACCCCAGCCACGAGGAGCAGGTGGCGCACGTTCGGGAGTACCGCGAGGTGCAGGTGCTCGTCCGGGAGCGGAGCGGGGCGATCGCCCGACACCACGGTCCTCGATGCCCAAGAGTTGGGGCTCGGTGGCACGGCGCGGCGCCCACAACGTGCGCAGCGGACCCTCGAAGGAGCATGCCTCGGTCCGCCGTCAGTCGGAGCCGCCCCCGCCCCAGGATGAATGGGTGCTTCTAGAAGACGAGATCACCGTGGCGGCCTCAGGAGCCCCCACAACCGAACAGCGAAAGACCTTTGAGGTCCCAGGCGACGTAGCCGCGGCTATCCGCCGGGCAGCGTCCGAC
>CAWUMT010000111.1:0-4909 GCA_963923735.1 uncultured Acidimicrobiales bacterium | reverse complement strand
GGTGAAGGTGGCTCGCCTGGCCACCGGGCGACAGGCTGTCGTCGTGTTCGACAACGCCTACCACGGTCGCACCAACCTCACAATGGCCCTGACCGCCAAGAACATGCCCTACAAGGACCGCTTCGGACCTTTCGCCCCCGAGGTCTATCGCATCCCGATGTCCTACCCCTACCGCGATCGCCTCTCGGGGCCGGAGGCCGCAGCCCGGGCACTTGAAGCGATCGAAACTCAGGTCGGTGCGCACAACGTCGCCGCAGTGATCATCGAGCCGATTCAGGGAGAGGGTGGCTTCATCGTTCCGGCCAAGGGCTTCCTGCCGGCGCTGAGCCAGTGGTGCACGACGAACGGAGCACTCTTCGTCGCCGACGAGGTGCAGACCGGCTTCTGTCGTACGGGTGACTGGTTCGCCTGCGAGGACGAGAAGGTGGTCCCCGACCTGATCACCACCGCCAAGGGGATCGCCGCGGGGATGCCTCTCGCCGCGCTGACCGGTCGCGCCGAGGTCATGGATGCCGTCCACGTCGGCGGCCTCGGAGGCACCTACGGCGGCAACCCGGTGGCCGCCGCCGCAGCACTCGCCTCGATCAAGGTCATGAAAGAGGAGCGTCTGGCTCCTCGGGCCCAAGTGATCGGTGAGCGGATCACCTCACACTTCGAACAGCTCGCGATGCGCCATGGCACCATCGGCGAGATCCGAGGTCGCGGCGCGATGCAGGCAATTGAACTGGTGAAGGCCGGGACGCGTGATCCGAATCCCGACCTCGCCAAGGCGGCCGTGGCGGCCTGTGGGTCCCAGGGAGTCGTCGTGCTCAGTTGTGGCACCTATGGCAACGTGCTGCGCCTGCTGCCGCCGCTCACCATCGAGGACAAGCTGCTCGCGGATGGACTCGGCGTCCTCAGCGACGCACTCGACTCAGCCAGCTGATCAGCCCGGCGGACACGAGCCCGTCGACACGGCGGTGTGCAGGGACTCTCCCCTGAGGATCGCGGGCTCGACCGCGTGCGCCGTGAGTGCGTACCCCACCTGATCGGCGATGGTGGACCGAGAGAAGATCACCCCGAGAACGGCGCCCTGCGTGGAGATGAGCGGACCGCCCGAGTCGCCAGGAAGGATCCGGGCCGTCAGTTCATAGACCTCACGGGTGACCAAGCCGCCGCCGTAGATGTCACGACCGACTGCAGCGAACGAGGCGTTGACGGCGGCACTGGCCGAGACCTGAGGACCGTTCTCGGGGTACCCCACCACAGCCCCCTGCGTCCCGCGCGCGGCGGTCCCTAGATCGAGGGTGAGCGGAGGACCCAAGGGGGCGTTGGTGCGGAGCACCGCAAGGTCAAGCGCCGGATCGACCACCACCGGCGTGGCCGGGAACGGCCGAGCCCCGACCAACACCGCCGGGGAGCGCACCCCAGCGATGACATGTGCGTTCGTGACGATCACGCCGGGGGCAACCACGAACGCAGTTCCTTCGACCCAGCCTCCGCAGCCCGGCGAGAGCATCTTGACCACAGACGCTGATGCCGACACGCCGATCTGCTTCGCCACCGCATTCGAAGGTTGCAGTGCGGGATTCGCTGCCGGCGGCACCGCACCGGCGAACACCGAGGGGAAGCCGCTCTTCGACAGGAGGCTTTGCACCTCGGCCAACGCGGAAGGTACTGGCGGCATCACTGAATCAATCGTGCGAAGCACGGCCGAGCCACCCACCGCACTGGTGAGCCACCCCGCTTGCGCCTGGACCACGAAGCCCGCCACCAACCACGCGGAGAGCAAGACGCTGAGCGCTCCGATCACCGCCCCTGCGGTGGCGTCTGCTGCGCCAAGGTGGAGGCGTTTGAGCGTGATCGACCCCCAGTGACCAACCACGCCGCCAGCAGTGCCGACTGCGACGCCAAGTCCAAGGCACAACAAGAGCGTCAAGGCGACCCGGCCCCAACCGAATCCAAGAGGCCGCGCCAGAAGGAGGGCCAACCCGACACCAAGCGCGAGACCCACCCAGAACCCGACGAAGCTGAGGACCTGAACCACCGCCCCGAGACGGAGACCGTTGACCACGGCGCCGACCACCAGCACCACGAGCACCAGGTCGATCCATCCCACGTCTCTGAGGGTAGAGCATCGGACTGAACGCTCCGGTCGCATCCATGGCTTTAACATTGACCGATGGCCGCCCTCCGACCACTGCAGATCGCGACGGCTGCGCTCGGCCTTCTACTTGCAGCGTGCACGACCACCTCCTCCTCGGGTGTGTCGGCCCCCAAGGCCGGCACCGGCATCGGTCAGGCCTCCCCCTTTCTCAATGCGAACTTGGTGGATGTGGCCTGTGCAAGCACTCAGCAGTGCGCTGCGGTCGGGATCAACTTCGACGGTGCGGCTGCCTCCGCCCCCCTGACTTCGTCGACTGACGGGGGTCTTGGTTGGTCGCTCGACACCTCGGCGGCACCGGCGGGAACCAAGTTGACGTCCGTGGCCTGCGGGCCCGTCGGATGTCTCAGCATCGGACGATCGCTGGCCGGATCACTCGTCTACCGCTTGGATCCTGAGGCCTCTTCGTGGACTGCCGCGACGCGACCCTCAAAGGATGCAGTCGCCGAAGCCGTCGCCTGTGCGGCCAAGCGGTTCTGCGCAGTGGTCTTCCACGATTCCACCCATCACTTTGTCTCCACCACGCTCAACGGCGGTTCAACCTGGAGCGAAGGCGGCACGCTCCCGCCCACCGCGGGTGCGGTGTTCCAGCTGAGCTGCGATGACGCATTCCATTGCCTCGCCGGCGGCATCGACGCGCAGGGAAGCGGCGCTGTCACCGTGACCACCGACGGTGGTGCCACCTGGGCGGCATCGAACCTCGGCACCACTCCGGCAAACCGAATCTGGGACGTGGCATGTCAGTCGCACAAGAATTGCGCGATCGTCGCCGATCTCTCAGGGGCCACGACCACCACGATCCTGACCAGTCAGGACGGAGGAGTCACGTTCGCGCCGCCGGCGACCCCTTGGACTCAGGTGACGACTCCTCGAGCCCTGAGTTGCACGGCGGCCTCCTGCGTAGTGGTGGGCGCCGACGCCAACGGCCACGGCGCGGCTGCAGTCTTCGGGAGCAATGGACTTGGGAAGCTCCTGGCCCTCACCTACGCACCTACTCCCCTGCTCTCCGTGGGGTGCTCCTCGGCGAGCCGCTGCGTGGGCGCAGGCCTGGGATCTCTTGTGGTGCTGAGTCCCTCAGTTCCGAAGGGCAGCCAGCAGCAAGGCGGGCAGTTTCGCCAGTGAGGGCGAAGCCTCGAAAGCCAGCAGGCGCTCCATAGTCACCTTCTGATTCTTCGCTGTGGCGAACCAGGCCGGGGTCGGAGTGGATCTCCACGGCCCTCGAACGATGGACTTCTCCACATGGGTGAGCATGAACGCGTTCCCCACCACGCCGTTGCCTGACTGGATGTCCGTCGCAGGGTGACCCGGATACGCGCCCCACGAGGTGACCGAGAGGGCGAAGCAGAAGGCATGCCAGAGGTTCAAACCGATACCGCCGTAGCGCAGGTCCTCAAGTGCCGCCTCGATCCTCGGGCCGACGACCGGGTCACTGAGAGAGTCGGGATGCGCGAGCACCGTCGCCGACAGCGTTCCCCACACCTCGTCGTTGCAGAACTTCACCGCGGCGTCCACGAAGGCAGCCTCGTGGTCCGCCACCAACGCGGTCTCTGAGGTGAGCGAACAGAACGCTTCGACGTTGAAGCAGATCTCGCCGTCCTCCGTGGGCTCGACGTCCTCGATAACCGTCCAAGGGAGAGAATCCTCGCTGGGCCGACCCAGCTCGAGTGCCTCAGGGTGCGCCGCGACGAACTGCGAACGGCGCTCCGCAGCACCTGGGTAGTACGCACGACGTTGCGGGATCGCGCTGAGAACCTCTGCGAGCTCGTGGAGGAACGCATCGCGCTGGTCCCATCCCGCCCACGTGACCAGGACGCGGGGTGTGAGGCAATTGAAGCCTGCGTTGTTGACGAGCATCGTGGCGACGTGCGTCGCCTGGTAGTGCAGGTCGGACTTCGACCAGTTGCCCGGAACGATAATCACGGGTGACACGTTGCCCAACTCGCAGGTGACCGGCTTGGTGATGAGGCGATCATCGTTCGCTTTGCGACGTGCGCCTTCATCACCAGTTCCATAGACGATGGCGTCATGGGTCTTGTCCGAGCCTGTGACGTGGATCTCTTCGACAAGCTCATGAGCGCAGAGGTGGGAACCGACTGCGGCACCACCATCGACGATGGCGAGGAACCCTTGGTCGATGAGCGGTGCCATCGCCGCGTTCCAATGGGGAACAAGATAGTCATTGACCGGATTGGCCTTGAGGACGACCACCTTGCCTTCGACGAAGAGCTTCGACAGCACGTCTCGAGGCCCCAGGGAAGCCACGTTGCCGGCACCGAGAACGAGAGAGAGTCCCTGGAAGGCAGCGGGATCGCGATACGCAGGAGCCTGATCCGCCTCAAGCTCGGAGCGGGTGATCCCGGGCTCGATCCAGACCTCGCCGGTCACCCCCCGCTGAAGCACCTTGTCCCATCGATCGGCGGGGAAGACCCCCACGATGAGGCGACCATCTGTCGCCTCACGCACGGGTCCGGGAAACTGCGGACGGCCGTGCTCGGCGATCTGCTCCAGCGACTCGGCCAGCGTCCGGGCCATGCGAATGAAGGTGCCCACGCCGCTGAAGAGCTCCTCACCCGCTTCGGGGCCCTGGGGATCGAGTCCCTTGGCGGCACATGCAGCATCCAACCATTGGGGCGCAGCCGCCACGGTTGCCTCGATCACCGCACGCAGAAGGGCCCCCCGCTCCGATGCGGAGGTCGACGCCCACCGAGTGGCGCTTCCCGCGACCTTGGCCACGACCGCATCGAGTGCGACTGCATCGACCGCACC
>CAWUMT010000110.1:0-4923 GCA_963923735.1 uncultured Acidimicrobiales bacterium | reverse complement strand
CGCAGATCTTCGGCCTCGACGCGCTCAGCACGCTGGCGGTGGTCGGAGCGTCGGTGCCCGAGCTTGAGCTCGGCACGGCGGTGGTGCCGATCTACGGCCGCCACCCCCAGGTGCTCGCCCAACAGGCACTCACCGCACAGGCGGCGAGTGGGGGCCGTCTCACCCTCGGGATCGGCCTTTCGCACAGGATCGTGGTCGAGGGGCTTTGGGGTGAGTCCTACGAGCGGCCTGCCTCGTATCTCGCGGAGTATCTCGACGCGTTGCTTCCGCTGCTCTCCGGGGAGGCGGCAATGCACGACGGTGAGCGCCTCAAGGCGATCACCATGGGCCCGCTCTCGATCGAGTCCACCCGACCTGACGTGCTGGTCGCCGCACTCGGCGACCGGATGCTCAACCTCGCCGGGAGGCTCACCGAGGGCACCGTGACATGGATGACGGGAATCTCAACAGTGCGAGACCACGTGGCGCCGAAGATCACCGCCGCGGCGGACGAAGCCGGACGGTCCGCTCCGCGCATTGCGGTGGCCCTGCCCATCTGCCTCACCGACAACCCGAGTCGGGCGGCGGCCTTGATCGATGAGGAGCTGGCCATCTATCCCACGCTGCCCTCCTATGCGGCGATGTTGGAGAAGGAGGGGGCGGCGAGCGCCTCGGGGATCGGACTGATCGGCTCCGAAGAGTTGATCCGTGACGGCCTCGGCCGCCTCGAAGAAGCCGGGGGCACCGAGCTGCTCGGTGGCGTCGGCGGCACTCCCGAAGAGCAAGATGCCAGCTTCGAGCTCTTGAGCCGCCTGGCTCGAGGGGCCTGAGGAGGCTTAGCGGCGCACCTGGGTGTGCTTGAGCTCGTTGATCTCCGTGCGATTGGCGATCAGATCGACCAGCCGCTCGACCACGCCGATCGACGCAGCGGGGTCCAATGGGTCCGGCCCATCCATCAGGCGGACGAAGGTGGCGTCCTCGTCGTTGAACACGAAGGTCGGCACCCCGAAGACGTCGAGGTCGTCGTGGTAGTGATGCCAGGCCTCCGCGATGTGGCGACGGGGACCGAGGGAGTCGACGACGGCGTAGACGGCTCCGGGCTCAAGCCCGGCCTCTTCGAGGAGCGGCGTGAGCTGCTCGCGTGAGCTGAGCGCGATCCCGCGGTGGTGACGAGCCTCGAAGAGGATCCGGTGGAGTTCATCGAAGGACGCCGCGAACTGATCACGCACCGCGACGGAGACCTCGAGGGCGAGGAGCACGCCGTCCTGGCTCGGGTCGTCCCAGACGTCGGTACCACCGGGCGCCACATGGCCCTGGGAGAGCGTGTAGGGCTCGAAGGTCACCTCCAGCGCCAGGCCCGCCGCTCGAGCGGCCAGCACATGGAGGTGCATGTTGCAGGCGAAGGGGCAGCGGTAGTCGTAGAGCAGGCTGAAGGGGGGCAGGGCCATGGAGCGACCCTAGGGGGCCAGCCGCTTCAGGACGGCACGACAGGCCAGGCCGAGCCCGGCCCCAATCAGAAGTCCGCCGGCGACGTCACCTTTGTGGTGGGCACCGAGGTGCAGGCGGCTCCAGCCGACGGCGCCGGCGCCCACCAGGCCCACCGCGATGCCAGCTGGGGTGTCGGGGATCGCCACGGCCGCTGCAGCGGCCGCCATGGTGTGGCCCGAGGGGAAGCTCGCGGAGGTCGGGATGCGGACGAGGCCCTTCGGCTCGGCGGCCGTCTCGGGGCGCGGTGTGGCGAAGATCTTCTTGAGCGCGGTGTTGAGCGCGAAGACCGAACCGCCCACCACAGCCAGGCGGAGCAGTGCCGCCTTGGCGGAGCGCTTCGAGCGCGCCACGCCGAGGAGCTCGACGCAGGCGACGATGAAGCCGTAGTCGGCGAGCACCGAGATCGCTCTGGCGACCCGGTCGAGCGCAACCGAACCGCCGAGCGTCTCGTCACGGCCTCGAACTGCCTCAGGGTGCTCGGCCAAGGCCATGGGCTCAGTCTTGCAGAGGGCCCCGGAGGATCGGCTAGACAACAGGCCGTGTCCGAGAAGCCTGAGTCCGCCGGTCTGCGCCGAGAGGCCTCCTGGGCGGGGTTGAAGGCGGGAGACCCCTGCGAGATCGACGATCCGAGGGCTCGCCGGGGGTCCTTTGAGTTCGTGGCCTTCGTCCGCAATATCGCAAGCGGTGCGAGTTGGGTGGAGGTCGTCGGGGGAAAACGAGGGGATCGAAAGCTCTGGAGCTTCCGGCCCGAGCAGGTCTTTGCCCCGGGGCAACGAGGGAAAGGCCCCTCGCTCGACGACGCGCCACGCCTTGACCTCTGAGGCGATAATCCCAACTCCTCCTCTCCTCCGGCGATAGGGTCTCGGGACACCGCACCTGCGCGGAGTTGTAAGGGGGGGTAATGACGAACGTCGCGTCGACTGAGCAGCGTGGGCCCAAGAACCCGCTGGCGAGATTCCTGTTCCACCACGAGATCGGTGAGTACCCGACGGGGGCGAAGCGGATCGGCTACCTGGCGTTGGCCGTGGTCGCCACCATCACGCTCTATTACACGTACTACACCCAGACCGGAGTGACCCCGCAGATCCTGCAGGGCTTCCACATGTCGTTCAGCTACTACGTGTGGATCGTGGTGATCTCGAACGCCCTCGGTGCGTTTGCCTCGCTTCCCGCGTCGATCACCGACCGATTGGGTCGTTCCAACGTGGTCATCTACGGCCTGTTGATCATCGGTGCGATCTGCGCCTTCTGGGTGCCCAACACCCACAGCTCCTTCGAGTTCGGTCTGGCCATCAGCGTGATGGGCATCTTCGAAGGTGCCGTCCTCGTGGCAACCCCGGCGCTGGTGCGTGACTATTCCCCCCAGATGGGCCGGGCGAGCGCCATGGGGTTCTGGACCGTCGGGCCGGTGGCGGGCTCCTTCATCGTCTCGATCGTGGCCCGCAACACGCTCGACCACCTCAAGCCCTGGCAGGACCAGTTCATGATCTCGGGCCTCGCCTCGATCGTCGTGTTCGTGATCACCCTGCTGTTCCTCAAGGACCTCGCCCCTGCGGTCCGTGACCAGCTCATGGTCTCCGAGCAGGACAAGGCCCTCATCGAGGCCAAGGCTCGTGGCATCTCGGAGACCGAGCTGCTCGCCGCCCAGAAGAGCCCGTGGCGCCAGATCCTCTCGGGCAAGCTCATCGGCTCGGCCTTCGGCATCTCGGTGTTCCTGCTCGTCTATTACATCGCAGCGTCGTTCTTCACGATCTACTACGTGGTGACCTTCGTGCACCCCGGTGGGCTCACGTACTCGACCACGGACGCCAACTGGCTGAACCAGTGGTTCTGGGGGGCGGACATCGTCTCGCTGATCGTGGTCGGTTGGCTTTCCGACAAGATCCTGGTGCGCAAGCCCTTCATGCTGGCCGGAACGGTGCTCGGGATCATCTTCCTGATCATCTTCCTCGGCTTCGCCACGCACCCGACCACCAGTCGGACCACGCTGGCCATCTTCGGATGTCTGATCGCCTTCGCCCTCTCGTGCACCTACGCACCGTGGATGGCGAGCTACACCGAGATGATCGAGGAGAAGAACCCGGCACTCGTGGCCACGGGTCTGGCCCTGTGGGGATGGATCCTTCGGCTCGTGGTGGCGATCTCCTTCATCTTCATGCCCATCGTCATCCGCTCGGTGAGCCCGATCGTGAACAACCAGACCGTGGCCCAGTCCCAGATCCCCCAGTGCAACGTGGCACCGGCGGAGAACGGTCAGGCGGCGATCGCCGGTCCGAAGGTCCCGACGGGGCAGACCGCGCAGACCTTCTTGGCAGAGCACCCACAGTCGGTCGCCTACGCGCAGGCCAACAAGGAACTCCTGGCCAAGGTGACGGCGAACTACCGCATCGTCATGGAGGCTGCAGCCGGCAACGCCGCAGCCACCGCGCAGGTGATCGTGAAGTTCGGACCCACCGATGCGGCCAAGCTGATCACCAACCAGGCCAAGATCACGGCGCTGGTGGCCCCCTACGCTTGTCAGCTCAACTACCTCTCGGTCAACGAGGCCAAGCTCACTGCCCTCCAGGACGGACTCAAGGCGAGCCCGAAGGAATGGCAGCGCTGGTTCTGGGTCGACGTGGCGGGCATGATCATCTTCATCCCCTTCATCTTCCTGGCCGACGGTCCCTGGAGCCCGAAGGAGGCTCGTCGTCGTCGGGCCGAGCAGGAGGCCAAGGTGGCAGCCGAGCTCGAGGCGCTGGGCCGCTAGTTCTGACGTGCGAACTCCCGGGGACCCTGAGGGGGTCCCCGGGAGTCGCTACGCTTCTCCCGTCGCCGATGGTTCGGAAAGGGGAGAGGTGATGGTTCAAGGTGCCGAGAAGAATCTGGACGAGGCACGTTCGCCGATCGTCATCCCCTACGCCATCCTGGGCGGCCTGTCCGTGCTCGCTCTGCTCGGTGCCGTCCTGGCGCTGGGCACCCACTGATCGGAGTCCCTGTGGCCAAGGCCAAGGTCAAGTCCAACGTCGACAACTCGCGCTCGCCGATCGCCATCCCCTACGTCATCCTGCTGGTGCTCGCCACGCTGGGTGGCGTGGCCACCATCTTGGGGCTGACCTTCGGTGGGCAGGCAACCGCAGGGGGCACCGGTGACGCCGTCCCGGCCGTGGCCAATGCCACGGCGACCTCGTTCTCGAAGACCGGCCCCTTCGGCGTGGGTGTGACGACGACCAAGCTCCCTGAGAACGGTGCCTCGGTCACCGTCTGGTACCCGGCGAACGCGGATGACGCCCATGGGGTCCAGACCTCGATCAAGCTCTCTGACATCCTTCCTGCCTCGATCCTGAGTGCGTATCCGGGCCTCGCGATCTACACCGAGAACACCTACGGCCAGAAGGGCCTCGGCGTGGCCAACGGCAAGTTCCCGATCGTGGTCTTCTCCCACGGCTTCGGTGGCTTCCCGACGCAGTCGGCGAG
>CAWUMT010000109.1:0-5045 GCA_963923735.1 uncultured Acidimicrobiales bacterium | reverse complement strand
CGTCTATGGCCTCGTGACCGATGGCGACGCAGGAGGTTCCGATCGCTCGAGCACTGCAGACCAGCGAGCCCGCCTCCGGCGCGAGGAGCAGCGGGCGGCAGCCGACATCCTGGGCGTGAGCGAGCTGCACTTCCTCGGCCACTTGGACGGCTCGGTCACTGCGCACTTGGGCCTTCGCCGAGATCTCGCACGGCTGATCCGCATGGTGCGTCCCGACCGGGTGCTCACCCAGAGCCCCGAGCTGTGGCTCGATCGCATCTACGCCTCGCACCCTGACCATCGGGCCACCGGCGAGGCGGCGCTCGCAGCGGTCTATCCCGATGCGCGCAACCCCTTCGCCTTCCCTGAGCTCTTGGATTCCGAGGAGCTCGAACCGCACTCCGTCCCTGAAGTGTGGTTGATGGCCTCGCCGACCTCGAACATGGCGGTGGAGACCACGGACTTCATCGACGCCAAACTCGCTGCGTTGCGGTGCCATGCCTCCCAGGTCGGCGAGGGCGCGCACCTCGATGACCTCGTGATCACCTGGGGACGCACTATGGCCGCGCAGGCAGGGCTCAAGAAGAAGCGGACGGCCGAGGCCTTCCGTCGCGTCCACACCGCCTGAGGCAGCCCGGCTCAGCTGGCTGCGAGTTGGCGGAGCACGAAGGGGATCACGCCGCCGTGGCGGTAGTAGTCCGCCTCAGTTGGGGTGTCGATGCGCACCCGAGCCTCGAAGGTGGTGGCGACGCCGGCGGAATCCGTGGCAGTCACGCTCACCGTCTTCGGCGTCGTTCCCTCGTTGAGGACCTCGAGTCCAGTGATGGAGAAGGCTTCCGAACCGGTGAGGCCGAGTGAGTCCGCGGTCTGGCCGGGGAGGAACTGCAAGGGCAGCACGCCCATGCCGACGAGGTTCGAGCGGTGGATCCGCTCGTAGGACTCGACGATGACGGCCTTGATGCCGAGGAGCTTGGTGCCCTTGGCCGCCCAGTCTCGGGAGGAACCCGTGCCGTACTCCTTGCCGGCGAGGACCACGAGCGGGGTGCCCTCCGCTTCGTACTCGAGGCTGGCGTCGAAGATCGTGGTCTCCTGGCCCTCGGGGATCTTGGTGGTCATGCCACCCTCAGTGCCCGGGGCGAGCTGGTTGCGCAGGCGAACGTTGGCGAAGGTGCCGCGCACCATCACCTCATGGTTGCCGCGACGGGTGCCGTAGGAGTTGAAGTCCTCGAAGGCCACGTTGTGGCCCTCGAGATACGTCGCCGCCGGGACGCCGCGCTTGATCGAACCTGCGGGGCTGATGTGGTCGGTGGTCACCGAGTCACCCAGCTTGGCCAGGGCGCGGGCCGAGTGGATGTCGTGGACCATCGAGGGCTGTGCAGGCACGTTCTCCAAGAACGTGGGACGCCGCACGTAGGTCGAGTCGGGGTCCCAGGCGAAGGTCTCGCCCTCGGCCACGGGGATCGCCTTCCAGTGCTCGTCGCCCTCGAAGGCGGCGGAGTAGCGCTCGATGAACATCTCACGGGTGAGCGCCGAGCCCACGGCCTTGGCCACCTCAGCGTCGCTCGGCCACAGGTCAGCCAAGAAGACGTCCTTGCCCTCTGCGTCGGTGCCGATCGGCTCGGTGGTCAGGTCGATGTCGACGGTGCCAGCAAGCGCGAAGGCCACGACCAGAGGGGGAGAGGCGAGGTAGTTCTGCTTGATGTCGGGGTGGATGCGACCCTCGAAGTTCCGGTTGCCCGAGAGCACCGAGGCCAAGGTGACGTCATTGGCGTTGGCCGTCTCCGAGATGCCCTCGAGGAGCGGACCTGAGTTGCCGATGCAGGTGGTGCATCCGAAGCCGACCAAGTAGAAGCCGAGCTGGTCGAGGGGACCGACAAGGCCGGCGCGCTCGAGGTAGTCCATGACCACGCGAGAACCGGGTGCCAGCGAGGTCTTGACCCAAGGCTTGGTGGCAAGTCCTCGCTCGACGGCTGCCTTGGCCACGAGTCCGGCGGCCACGAGCACCGAGGGGTTCGAGGTGTTGGTGCATGAGGTGATCGCGGCGACGGCCACGGCGCCGTCGGGCAGGCCCTCGGCCTCCTTGGGGTCACGGCCCAGTGCGGAGCGGAAGGCCTCCTTGATGCCGGGCAGGGTCACGCGGTCCTGAGGACGAGCGGGACCCGCGAGCGAGGGCACGACGGTCGAGAGGTCGAGCTCGACGTATTCGGAGTAGACGGGCTCGGGAGCGGAGGGGTCGTGCCAGAGCCCCTGAGCCTTTGCGTAGGTCTCCACCAGGGCGAGTTGCTCTTCGGAGCGCCCAGTGAAGGCGAGGTAGTCGAGGGTGACCTGGTCGATGGGGAAGATCGCGCAGGTCGCACCGTACTCGGGGCCCATGTTGCCGATGGTCGAACGCGTCTCGAGGCTCAAGGCGGAAACGCCGGGACCGTAGGCCTCGACGAACTTGCCGACCACGCCCTGCTTCCGCAACAGCTCGGTGATGGTGAGCACCACGTCGGTGGCGGTCACGCCTTCCTTGGTCGAACCGGTGAGCTTGAGACCCACGACAGGGGGAATCAGCATCGAGGTGGGCTGACCCAGCATGGCGGCCTCGGCTTCGATGCCTCCGACGCCCCAGCCGAGCACGCCGAGTCCGTTGACCATGGTGGTGTGGGAGTCGGTGCCGACCACGGTGTCGCAGAAGGCCACACCGTCACGCTCGAAGACCACCCGGGCGAGGTGCTCGACGTTGACCTGGTGGCAGATGCCCATGCCCGGGGGGACGACCCGGAAGCCGTCAAAGGAGCCCTGGGCCCAGCGCAGCAGCTGATAGCGCTCGACGTTGCGCTGGTACTCGATGGCCATGTTCTCTTCGTAAGACTTGGCCGTTCCTGAGCGCTCCACGATCACGGAGTGGTCCGTCACGAGCTCGACCGGCACGAGGGGATTGATCTTGGCCGGGTCGCCACCCAGCTCGGCGATCACGTCGCGCATCGCAGCGAGGTCGACGACGGCGGGGACGCCGGTGAGGTCCTGCATGAGGACACGCTCGGGGCTGAAGGCGATCTCTCTGGCGGCCTCGCCGCCGGCCTCACCATGGCCCTGGGGGTTCTCCGCCCAGCGGCTCAGCGCGGCGATGTCCTCTTTGGTCACCTTCACGCCGTCTTCGTGGCGCAGGAGGTTCTCCAGCAGGACCTTGATCGAATAGGGCAGTCGGGAGACGTCTCCGAGGCCTGGTGCCCGAAGGGAGAAGTAGTCGAGCGCTCGGCCGCTGACCTCGAGGGTGGTCTTGGCGGCGAAGGAATCGGGGTGCGTCGGGAGGGTTGCCATGGCCGAGAGCCTACGGCGTCCAGATGAGGGCTCCCAAAGGCCCCACGGAGACCCTGATGATCGCCACCCCTGGCGACGAATTCTCTTGGAGGGAGGTGCAGTGGGGAAACTCTGACCGATCTTGATCGGTGGGGAGAAAATTCTTTGGCGTCCTATACCTACTCGGGGGTCAGTCTTTGTGTAACATCGTGCGAACTGTCTGGCGGAAACATCTTCCAGCATTGATGCGAAACTGCCGGTTTTCCCTGAATTCAAGGGGACATGACCTATGACCTCAACAACATCCGCTGCATGGCGACGAGCTGTGTGGCTGCGGGTGTGGGTCACCTCGTGATCATCACGCCGCCGGCCACAGGGTCGACGACGTGGAAGGTCCGCCCGATCGGCTGATCCGGCGACCACATCGTGTGAGGAGAAGGGCGGGCCCAGCGGGCCCGCCCTTCTTCGTTCCCCGCGCCCGGTAGGGTGCGGAGAGCAACTTGGCCTTGAGGAGGGACCGTGGCTCGCTACGACTATCGATGCTCGACCTGCTCTGAGGTCTTCGAGTTGTCCCGCCCCATGGCTGCATCTGACGAGCCCGCGAAGTGCCCGCAAGGCCACGAAGGGGCCACTCGTCTCCTCGCGGTCTTCGCTTCGACGGGATCTGCCGCCGCACCGGCTCCGTCGGGAGGCTGTTGTGGCGGCGGTTGCTGCAACTGAAGCACAGAGCTCCTGAAGCACAGAGCCCCCGAGGCCGGGTGCCAGAATGGACCGATGCCCTCGCTGACCGCTCGCCTCGAGGCCGCCCTTCAGCCGGCCTTTGACTCCTTCGAGCCCGGAGCCGATCCGGTCCTTCGAGGTTCGGACCGGGCGGACTATCAGGTCAATGGCGTCATGGGCCTGGCCAAGCGGCTCGGCCGCAACCCCCGAGAGGTAGCTGAAGACCTCGTCGCATCGTTGTCCCTCGAGGGGCTCGTTGCCGAGATCGAGATCGCCGGGCCGGGGTTCTTGAATCTGACGCTCAGCGACGACGTCCTGATCGCCCAACTTGCCGAGATGGCGGCCTCGTCGAACCTGGACCTGCCCCCAACCGAAGCCGGTCAGGTGGTCGTCGTGGACTATTCGGCTCCCAACGTGGCCAAGGAGATGCACGTGGGTCATCTCCGCTCGACGGTGATCGGCGATTCACTCTGTCGTCTGCTGACCGCCTCGGGCGCCACGGTGATCCGACGCAATCACGTCGGTGACTGGGGTACGCCCTTCGGCATGCTCATCGAACACCTGCTCGATCTCGGTGAGGCCCAGGCCATCGCGGGGCTCTCGATGGGGGACCTCAACAGCTTCTACAGACAAGCGCGAACCAAGTTCGATGCCGATGACGCCTTCAAGGAGCGCTCCCGGACCCGCGTGGTGGCGCTCCAGGGCGGAGATGCAGAGACCCTGCGGCTCTGGCAGCTCCTGGTGGCCGAATCGGTCCGCTACTTCGACGCGGTCTATCGGGACCTCGACGTGCTCCTCGAATCGACCGACGTGGTGGGCGAGTCGGCCTACAACGACCTGCTCGATGGTGTGGTCAGTGACCTCGACGCCCAGGGGCTCCTTGTCGACTCAGACGGCGCAGCGTGTGTGTTCCCTGAGGGCTTCACCAATCGTGACGGTGAGCCGCTCCCGTTGATCGTGCGGAAGTCTGACGAGGGCTACGGCTATGCCGCCACAGACCTCGCCGCCATCAGAGACCTGTCTCTTATACACATCTGACGCTGCCGACGATACTCCTTGTG
>CAWUMT010000108.1:0-5103 GCA_963923735.1 uncultured Acidimicrobiales bacterium | reverse complement strand
GAGACAGGATCTGTGCGAGCCCCAACGAGATGATCGTCCACGGCATCCCCTCCGATGACGTGATCCTCAAAGAGGGCGACATCATCTCGATCGACTGCGGGGCCATCATCGAGGGCTATCACGGCGACGCTGCCTACACCGCAGGCGTGGGCGAGATCTCCGAGACCGCCAAGCGCCTCCTCGAGGTAACTGAGCGCTCCCTCTATGCGGGGATCGACCAGCTCACCAAGGGCAACCGCCTCCACGAGGTGGGCCGCGCGGTCCAGGACGTGGCCGAGGCGGCCGGATTCTCCGTGGTGCGCGAGTACGTGGGCCACGCCATCGGCACGGCCATGCACGAGCAGCCCCAGGTCCCCAACTACTGGCCCGGCACCCCTGGGCCCACCTTGAAGACGGGAATGGTCTTCGCCATCGAGCCCATGGTCAACGTGGGCTCACCCGAGACCTTCACCCTCGAGGACGGTTGGGGGGTCGTCACCGAGGATGGCTCGCTCTCTGCGCACTTCGAGCACACCATCTGCGTCACTGAGCACGGCCCCGAGATCTTCACCCTGCCCTGAGGACGCCGCAGTCGAGGTCGGGGGGCCCGTTGGCGAGCACATCGCCGCGCCGGCGAAGAGCGCCACGGCGGTGATCGAGAGGGCGAGACCGACCACGAAAGGATAGCTGTGGCGCGTGTACTCGTGGATGCCGTCGCCCAGCAGCGCTGAGAGGCTGAATGCGACCTCGATGAGGACGCCGGCTCCCGCCACAACTCCGACTGCCAGCCACCCGCGCCAGAACGCGTTGGTCCGTCGGCGATGTGCGAGGAACGCACCCACGCTGAGGACCATTCCTAACGGCCACCATACGAACATCAGGCTGTTAGCCCAGAGAGAGGCTGAGACGCTTCGTGAGAGCTGGGTGAGCACTGAGAGGTTTTCTGCGATGTGCTTGACGTTCCCGGGTTGCGTGGGATGGTCACTGAGCGCGAGATCCCGAGGGGTCAGACCCGAGGTCCGAGTGAGGACCGAGTGTAGATCGCCGATCGGCGGACCGACGGTCATCGCGTAGCGGAGCGTCACCTTCGTTCGATTTCCAGCCGCCCATTCGGAGCAATGCGTGAAGTCGGCTGAGCGCGTTGCGGTGTACCAGGTCGCACCAACGAACCTTCTGCATTCGGTGGGGATCCCTGTAGCCCCGAGCCCCCCATGCTGGGCGATGGCCGGGAGCATGACACCGTAGAGCGCGTCGTCGGCATTGGCCGTCTTGATGATGTGGGAGAACGGATAGGCCGTGGGGTTCTGAAAGGTGTGGGTCACAGGGATGACGATGGCAAACGTGATCACGACGAGTGGGAGCACGCGCCACGCTCGGATGCGGACGAGAAACACGCCGAAGCCAAGGAGCATGAGGAGCGCGAAGGGGTAGGCCTGCAGTTTCGAGAGGGCTAACCATCCCATTGCGAAACAGAGGACCAGAAATGAGGGCCACGTTCGTCGAGTGCGGTCGTAGATCACAGTGATGAGCAAGATGGCACTGAGGTAGAGCGAGATGATTACTGAGGAATCGGCATAGAGCGTGTTAAAGAACCCCAGCGTGGTCATGTTGGCGAAGACGAGGAAGTAGCTCAGCGCAATCGTCCAGACGATGGCCAGACTCTTGGTTCTCAGTGCAAGCCAACTCACCGGCACGATGAGTGCGATGAAGTGCACAAGGCCGATCCACTGTGTGGCGATCAGTCCACCTTTCGAGACCCACGAGACGACAAGCCAGGAAAAGAGGTGATCACTGCTCGGCAGGCATGATTCTGAAAGGCGTGGTCCCGCGACGAAGAAGGGGAGCGGGCCTGAGGGGTGTGCCGTGAACAGGGGTCGGCCATGGGACGCAGTCCAAAGCCCGGTGCACGCAGAAGATCGGGCGAAGTCAAAGTTGTTGGACCACCCGATCACGGGATTGGCCAAGACCACACTGAGGCCCACAAGCATCGAGAGGCCTAGGACGATCAGCGCGATCACCCTCAGTGTCCCTCGGTTGTCCTCGAGTGCGAGCTGCGCCGAACGCCGCAGCGAGGAGGTCCGCTCCGATCCGGGGAGCCTGAGGTGGGTATCTGGCACCAGAGCATCATTGCCCTTCGCTGCCTTGGGCTCGAACGAGGGTCACTCTGCTTGACCCCAGAGCGGCGCGATCCCGCACGTCGGAGGAGGCTATTCCCGCAATTCTTGGCCCATCTGAGGCCTCCTGGCCTCCTCGGGATTTGGGCGAAGAGGGCTCAGGTTGGCAGATCGACCGTGAGTGGCTAGGATTTCCCTTCCGCTCGCTGCGCCCTCGGGGGTGCGGCCGGTGGCAATGGCCCCCAAGCCGCTCAATGCCCTAGTGGCCTGCGCCCTTGGGACGCCGGGAATGACAGAAGTTCGATAAGGAGTAGTGAACTGCCCAAGCCGAAGGAAGACGCCATCGTTCTTGAGGGAACGGTTGTCGAGCCGCTGCCGAACGCCATGTTCAAGGTGGAACTCGAGAACGGGCACCAGGTGCTCGCGCACAGCTCCGGGAAGATGCGTATGCACCGCATTCGCATCCTGCCGGGCGACAAGGTGCAGGTGGAGATCACTCCCTACGACCTCACCCGAGGTCGGATCACCTATCGGTACAAGTAGTCCAGCCGGTCTGCAACAAGGAATCTGAGGAACGAATTCGATGAAGGTTCGACCGAGCGTCAAGCCGATGTGTGAGAAGTGCAAGGTGATTCGCCGTCACGGCAACGTGATGGTGATCTGCGAGAACCCGCGCCACAAGCAGCGCCAGGGCTGAGGAAGAGAGACCAAGGAACATGGCACGTATTGCTGGCGTCGACATCCCGCGCGAGAAGCGCGTGGAGATCGCGCTGACCTACATCTTCGGTGTCGGCCTCACCACCTCGAAGCACGCCCTTGAGGGCTGCAACGTGAACCCCGACACTCGGGTCCGCGACCTGACCGAGGAAGAGGTCAACCGTCTTCGTACCTGGATCGACAACAACGTGACCGTCGAGGGTGACCTCCGCCGTGACGTCGCCCAGGACATCCGTCGCAAGATGGAGATCAACTGCTACCAGGGCGTGCGTCACCGCAAGGGCCTGCCCGTGCACGGTCAGCGCACCCACACCAACGCTCGCACCCGCAAGGGCCCCAAGAAGACCGTGGCCGGGAAGAAGAAGGTCAAGAAGTAATGGCAAAGCCCCAGGGAACTCGTCGTCCTCGTCGCAAGGAACGCAAGAACATCGCGTACGGCGTCGCGCACATCAAGAGCTCGTTCAACAACACGATCATCTCCATCGCGGATCCCGAGGGCAACGTGCTCTCCTGGGCCTCGGCGGGCAACGTGGGCTTCAAGGGCTCGCGCAAGTCCACCCCCTTCGCCGCCCAGCTTGCTGCCGAGCAGGCTGCCAAGCGGGCCATGGAGCACGGTGTCCGCAAGGTCGACGTCTTCGTGCGTGGCCCCGGCTCCGGCCGCGAGACCGCCATCCGCTCGATCGCCGCTGCCGGCATCGAGGTCGTCGGCATCAAGGACGTCACCCCCATCCCCCACAACGGCTGCCGCCCCAAGAAGCGGCGCCGGGTCTAGAAGGAAGCGAAGAACCAATGGCCCGCTACACCGGACCTGTCTGCCGCCTCTGTCGGCGTGAGCGCACCAAGCTCTTCTTGAAGGGCGAGCGTTGCTTTTCGATGAAGTGCCCTGTCTCTGAACAGGTCACCGACCGCCAGTCCCGTGCGTACCCGCCGGGTGAGCACGGCCGTGACCGCATGCGTCAGGGCAGCGAGTACCTCGCCCAGCTGCGTGAGAAGCAGAAGGCGCGTCGTATCTACGGTCTGCTCGAGAAGCAGTTCCGCAACCTCTACGAAGAGGCTTCACGTCGTCCTGGCATCACGGGTGAGAACCTGCTCCAGATGCTCGAGACTCGTCTCGACAACGTCGTCTTCCGTGCCGGATGGGGTGCCAGCCGCTCCCAGGCCCGTCAGCTCGTCCGTCACGGTCACATCACCGTGAACGGCAAGCGCGTCACCATCCCGTCGTTCCGCGTTCGCAAGGACGACGTGGTGGCCCTCAAGGCCGCCACCCGTGACAACTTCCACGTGGTCCGCAACCGCGACGTCCTCGACCGCCAGCTGGCCCCGTGGCTCGAGGCCGGCGAGAACGGTTTCGAGGTCAAGATCTTCGCTCTTCCGATCCGTGAACAGATCGACGAGCCCGTCCAGGAGCAGCTCATCGTCGAGCTGTACTCCAAGTAAGTCTTCAGAGCACCGAGGAGTCCCAGACCATGCTCATCATCCAGCGACCCACTGTCGAGGCCATCGACGAGGAGCGGCACAATCGCCAGCGCTTCGCCGTCGGCCCGCTCGACCCCGGCTTCGGCCACACGCTCGGCAACTCGCTGCGCCGTACGCTGTTGTCGTCCATCCCGGGCGCCGCAGTGACTCAGGTGCGTTTCGACGACGCCCTGCACGAGTTCACCACCATCGAGGGTGTCAAGGAGGACGTGACCGACGTCCTGTTGAACCTCAAGGACCTCCTGCTTCGCATCGAGGGTGACGAGCCGGTTGTGCTTCGCCTCGACAAGAAGGGTCCCGGCGACGTGACCGCAGCGGACTTCGCTCCGGCAGCCGGCGTGGAGATCCTCAACAAGGACCTGCACATCGCCACGGTGAACGCCAAGGGCGCCCTCGCCATCGACGTGACCGTGGACAAGGGTCGTGGTTATGTCTCGGCAGACCGCAACAAGCGCTCCAACGTGATCGGCGTCATCCCCGTCGACTCGATCTTCTCGCCCGTGCGTCGGGTGACTTACACGATCGAGCCTGTCCGGGTTGAGCAGTCGACCGACTTCGACCGTCTCGTCCTCGACATCGAGACCGACGGCACCATCAGCCCTCGCGAGGCCCTCGCCTCGGCCGGTGCCACCCTAGGCTCGCTGGTCGAGCTCGTCGCCACTCTCGACGAGGCCCCTCAGGCCCTCGAGCTCGGTGACGTCGGCGCTGCGATGGGTGCGAGCTCCGAGCTCGACGCCCGCATCGAGGACCTGGGCCTCACCGAGCGTGCCCGCAACTGCCTCAAGCGTGCCGGCATCAACTCGATCGGCGAGCTCGT
>CAWUMT010000107.1:0-5115 GCA_963923735.1 uncultured Acidimicrobiales bacterium | reverse complement strand
GAGATCGCGTCGGTGGCCAACGTCACCGGCCCGATGTAACGGTCATTCGAGGAGACGAGCTGGAGTGTCGATCCTGCGACTCGGTTCGCCGCCACCTTGAGACTGAACTTCCCGCTTGCGTTGGTGGATGAGACGATGGCCTGACCACCCTTGGTCAGCAAGAGGACCCGGACCCCCGACACTGGAGTTGAGCCCGACTTGAGCGTGCCCAAGATCGTCGGCTTGACCGCAGCACTCGATGACGCTGCTGCAGTAACCAACGTTCCAGTTGCCAGCGTGGCTGCTGCCACCACGGTGAGAAGACGTCGCATCCCCGAACCCCTTTTGTTCGACTCTGGGGACGTTCTAACACCGACGCGCCTGCCACCAAATGCGGAAATTGTCAGGGTGAATGCAGATTGTGTTGCGTAAACTCGGAGTTATGTTCCTCGTTGCCGCACTGCTCGTTGGCGTCGCTACCGTAGCGCTGATCGTCGCGGCAGCACGTGGACGCGTGCAACTGCGGGCCTGTTGCGAACCGATCGGCGCCGACCAGGCGCCACAACTCAGTTCCGATGTGCAGGATGGGAATCTCGCTGGAAGCGAGCTCGCTCAGTAGTCCGTGGTCGCCTCGAGGTAGTCGGCGAACCGCTCGACCGCAGCGTCGTTGGCCTGCCCCTGATTCACGAGATCATGCATCTGGCGGCGACCCTCCTCGGTGGTCACCCGACGAGCGACGAGATCGTCATACTGCTTGCGACGCTCGACCATCACCTTGGGCACGAACGTACTCGGCCACAGCCCCTTGGCCGGCTCGTGGCCCTTCAAGGCCTGGGTGGCCACGGTGACCTTGTGCACCTCGGTGGGACCGTCGACGATTCCCATGGAACCCACGCCGCGCCCGAAATCCATCAGGTTCGAGACACCAAGGGCGCCGTGAAGGTGCATGGTCTTGATGTGGAGATCGGTCAGGACGTCAGAGGCCAGCACCTTGCATGCCGCCACGTACTGGCGAGCTTCTCGCGCCGACGTGTTGTCGATGAGCCAGGCGGTGTACATCACCAGCAGGCGGAACTGCTCGATGGCGATCCACGAATCGGCGATCTGATCCTGGACCATCTGCTTCTCGGCGAGCAGGGTCCCCTTCGTGGCACGACTCAAGGCCCGCTCGCACATCTGGTCGAAGTAGGCCTTCGCTGAGGCCACCGAACGCATGGCGTGATGGATGCGCCCTCCGCCGAGACGACGCTGTGCCACCTCGAAGGCACCGCCCTCGGGTCCAAGGAGGTTCTCGTAGGGCACACGGACGCCCTCGTAGCGGACGTGGGCATGATGGCCCTCTCCGAAGGGTTCACCCGCATTGCCGATGTCATGGAGCACGTTGATGCCAGGCGAGTCGGAAGGAACCATGATCATCGACATGCCCCGATAGGGGTCGACGTCAGGGTTGGTGACGCACATCACGATGATGAACGAGGCCGATCGCAGGTTCGAGGAGTAGAACTTCTCCCCGGTGATGACCCACTCGTCGCCGTCTCGGACCGCCCGCGTCTTGAACTGGCGCGGGTCAGAACCACCGTGGGGTTCGGTCATCGAATAGGAGCTGAACACCTCGCCCTCAAGAAGGGGCTGCAGCCACTTGGCCTTCTGCTCCTCGGTCCCGTACGCAGCGATGATCTCGGCATTGCCGGTGTCGGGCGCCGCGCACCCGAAGATGATCGAGGCCCAGAGTGAGCGACCGAGGATCTCGTTCATCTGCGCCAGCTTGAGCTGGCCGTAGCCCTGACCCCCAAGCTCGGGCTCGAGGTGACAGGCCCACAGGCCCTGTGCGCGAACCTCATCCTTGAGCGAGTCGATGAGCTCCTTGAAGCCACCCTCGGGGTGAGTGAAGGCGTAGACGTCCAGGATGTTCAACGGCTCGATCTCTTCGCGGACGAAGGTGTCCATCCAGTCGAGCTTCGCCTGAAACTCCGGCTCCGTCGTGAAGTCCCATGCCATCGTGCTGTCCCCCTGCCTTTGTGCGGTTGACTGCCATCATGCCCCACCGTGCAGACGTGCGGCCACGGGGCCAGAATATGGAAATGTCCACCGCTTCTGCGACCGCCGAACGCTACGTGGCGCTCGCCGTGGCTGACGCCAAGGAAGGCCTGGCCGAGCTCTTTGCGCTGGACGCCACCTTCGAAGCTCCCGATGGGAGCCACTACGTCGGCCGAGCCCAGATCGCTGCGTTCTACAAGAAGCACCTCGCCGACGTCGTCCCGGCATTCCACATCCATCGAGCGGTGTCGTCAGGCGACGACCAGTGTTGGATCGAGCTTGCCTATGGCACGCCAGAAGCTCCGGTCCTGATCGCCTCGAACCACTTCACCGTTGGGGCGGATGGCTTGATCAGCAACCTGACGGTGTTCCTCCGCCCCCAGCCGAATCCGACCTAGGCCGATCGATCTCGGACCCGTGAGGCCCCGTTCATCTCGAAGGTGCGCAGGCTGACCATCTCAGGCCGCGGTCCTTCGCCCTTGCCGAGGATCCGTCGGCACGCTTCGCCGAGGGTGTCAGCGGCCAGAAAGACCTCCCCTAGTCCCGTGAACTCCCGATGCCAGTTCGGGTTCCCGTTCGGCTCTGGGTGGAGCCACCCTGCTCCGTCCAGGGCTTCCTCCTGATCCGAGGTGAGAGCGCCCTCCTCGGGGGCGTGGAGGTTCGAGATCACCTCGGCCAAGATCGATCGCTCGTCGATGAGGACTTGGACGTAACGGCCGTCGTCGAAGTCCACGATGAGGGCAAGGCATCGGCCATCGGCGAGGAGCCCTGTGAGCAACTCGGGGAGGTTCCCGAGGAACGACCCCAGTTCGACCTTCGCTGGTTCGTGCTCGCCGGTCGTCCTCATGGGCCCATCATGCCCACCGGGTGTGACAGTGACGCGTGTGGATCGGCGCTACGAGCGCGCCGCCTGACGTGCCTCGACCATCTGGAGTCCCAGCGCCGTCGACGAGGTCGTGCCCCCATCGATGGGGATCACGAGACCGGTGACCCATCGAGATTCGGGAGATGCCAGCCACAACGCGGCGTAGGCCACATCCCAGGCGTTGCCCTCGCATTCCATCAGGCAGCATCGACGACGCTGCTCTCTGAGCTCAGGGCCGCCCTGGTCCCCCATTGGCGTGAAGAGATGCCCAGGGGCCAAGCAGTTGGCCCTGACGTTGTCGCGCCCGTAGAGGTAGGCGTAGTCGATGGTGAGTGCCTGGACGCCCGCCTTTGCCGCTCCGTAGGCGCCTGAGCCCAACCCTCGGAAGGCGGCGATCGACGAGATGTTGATGATCGAGCCTCCGCCAGCAACAACAAGGTGCGGCACCGCAGCCCGGCTCACTTGCATGACCGCCGTCAGGTTGAGTGCCACGACGCGATCCCACACGGCATTGCCCTCGTCGGCCAGTCCTCCCCCGGTGATCGCCGCGTTGTTGACGACGATGTCGAGGCGACCGAATCGACCGACCACTTCGCTGACCGCCCTCTGGCACTCCTCGTCGTCGGTCAGATCGGCGATGACCTTGAGCGCCTCTCCGCCTCCGGACTCGATGAGATCCACGGTTCGCTGGGCTCGTTCGTCGGAGACGTCGACGACGCCCACCTTCGCCCCATGGGCGGCGAACAGCGAGGCCATGGCCACTCCCGTGCCAGGGAGCTCGACGTTGGCCCCCGCCCCGGTCACCAATGCCACGAGACCGGCGAGGCGCTTGCCGTCTTCGGGGGGCTGAGGAACTTCGAACTCAACCGGCATCGTCACTCCCCCTAGGACCTGGCCAAGGGGCTGTAGAACACCAGCCCGTTGCCCTTGTGGTCATAGACGACGGCCCGACGCTCGTGCGCATCGTCATAGGGACCCTTCACGATCGCTCCGCCATTCGCCTCGATGGCAGCGGCGGCCCCATCGACGTCGTCAGTCTTGATGCCGACCACTACCTGGCCCGGGAGAGGGTGGTCGATCGACGTCGCCAAGGCCAAGGTGATCGAGCCTCCGTCGAGCGCTGCGTAATGAGAGCCATCTCTGAACTTGAGCGGCAGGCCCAAACTCTCGGTGTAGAACTCGATCGACTCGTCGAGATTGTCTGTTGACAAGATCACCATTCGAACGTCGTACTGGGCCATTGATCCTCCTGATCTCTCCTCCATCCTAGAGAGGTGATCGCAGTTCTCGCCTGCCAACACCCTCCCCTTTGGCGAGTTGAGGCATGATCGTCATGGAAGGTCTGTTCAGCACACAATGGAGGCGCGCATGAATCTGGAACTCGTGGTTGATCGGTCCCTCTGCATCGGAGCTGGCCAATGTGTCCACTGGGCGCCCGGTGTCTTCACGCTCCCCGAAGGCGAAGAGGAACCGTTCATCGCAAGCGTGGGAGATCCGCGGGCTGAATCGGAGGAGAAGGTCCTTCTCGCAGTCCTCTCCTGTCCTCGCTCTGCGATCTCCATGGTGATTGACGGAACGATCATCCGTGAAGAAGAGCTTCGGAACTGGATCCTCGGTGCCAACAAAGATGTCCCCTGGGTGGAGGACCTACTGAGGCTCAGCACAGAGCACGAAGAGCTTCGTTCGATACTCACTGATGACCTCGACTCCTTCGACTCGCTCCGCCTCGAGCAACTCTCAACGCTGCTAGAGGAGCACATGGCGGGAGAGAAGCAGGTCTATGCCTCGATCAGAGAGTTCGTCGCCGTCCCCTTGCTCGAGTCGTTCACCACGGAACACGAAGTGATGGAGTCCCAGCTCGCAGACCTGTTGGCACGCTCAGCCGGCGGCGCGGTCGATGCGGCAACGCTTGCTGAGCTCGCAACGACGGTGGACGAGTTGATCCGCCTGGAAGAGACGGTGCTCTTCCCACTGGCGCTCTCTGCGCTTGCAGATCTCAGCCTTCCCTCAACCTGACCCCAAAGTGGTTCAGGGAGGATGTGGTGTCGGAGGGGGGACTTGAACCCCCACGCCCTTACGGGCACTAGCCCCTCAAGCTAGCGCGTCTGCCTATTCCGCCACTCCGACGTGGTCCCCAACGGGATCATCACTCTAGCGCAGCGCGTGATCGGCCTAATTCGCTGCCTGGCCCATCTTCTTCCAAGTAGTGATCCACCAGAGCGTCCCGGGCGGGT
>CAWUMT010000106.1:0-5180 GCA_963923735.1 uncultured Acidimicrobiales bacterium | reverse complement strand
GTTCTGAGCTCAAGGGGATCCGCCGGGCGCGCATCTCAAACGCCGGGCTCGTCAAGGCCTCGGCCCCGCTGGGCGGGGCACCCGACGCCGAGAAGGCCTCGATCGGGGCGACCGGACAGCTCAAAGTGACTGTGGGCTCGGCGATCCCCGAGCTCGGCGACGTGAGCGACGAGGAGCCCGATGACGACGGTGCCTTGATCGCCGCAGGCTTCGCCACCCTCACCCCGCTGCGGGGTGTCAGCGAAGCCGAGGACTTCGGAGCAGACGACGCGCTGCGTCGAGCCCTCGGCGCCATCGAGGCGCACCTCGGCGAGACCTGAGCCGCACATCAACAGAAACTGGCCGATACGCTCCGGCCATGGAATATCGCCACTTGGGCCGCTCCGGCCTCTACGTCTCGTCCCTGTCCTACGGCAACTGGATCACGCACGGCTCCCAGGTCGAGCGCGATGCGGCGATCGCGTGCGTCCACGCGGCCCTCGACCACGGGATCACCACCTTCGACACCGCGGACGTCTACGCACAGGGCGCCGCCGAGGTCGTGCTCGGCGAAGCACTCAAGGGGATCAACCGGGACTCGATCGAGATCTTCACCAAGTGCTACTGGCCCATGGGTCCGAACAAGAACCAGCGGGGCTTGAGCCGCAAGCACATCGTCGAAGCCGTGGAGAACTCACTGCGTCGTCTCGGCGTGGACCATGTCGACATGATCCAGGCCCATCGCTTCGATTTTGAGACCCCGCTCGAAGAGACGTTGAAGGCCTTCGACGACCTCGTGCGCGCGGGCAAGGTCCACTACGTGGGCGTCTCGGAGTGGACGGCCGGCCAGATCACCGACGCCGTGGTGCTGGCCGAGGAGATGGGCTTCGACCGCATCGTCTCGAACCAGCCCCAGTACTCGCTGCTCTGGCGGGTCATCGAGTCCGAGGTCGTCCCGGTCTGTGAGGAGTACGGCATCGGCCAGATCGTCTGGTCACCACTCGCCCAGGGCATCCTGAGCGGCAAGTACGCAGTGGGCCAGGCGCCTCCGGCCAACTCACGGGCCACCGACCCCACGGGCGGGGCGATGATCCAGCGCTGGATGGACGACGAGACCTTGGCCGCAGTGACCGAGTACGCCTCGCTGTGCCGTGAGGCCGGTCATGCGCCCGCAGCCGTGGCACTCGCCTGGGTGCTGCGCAACCAGAACGTCTCGTCCGCCATCATCGGCGCGACTCGGCCTGAGCAGATCGTCGAGAACGTCGCTGCAGCCGAACTCGAGCTCGATGCTGACCTCGTCACCGCCATCGAGCTGGTGCTGGCCAAGGTCACCAAGACCGACCCGGCGCTCACCGTCTCTCCGGCGGCGCGGCCCTAGGACGTCAAGAGCGGCTGAGCCGCACCTTGGCCAACTGGACTGCCTGGCCGACCAGGGTGCCAGTCGAGTCCCAGACCTCGCAGCGCTCGTCGACGTAGCCGTTCTCGATCACGTTGGCCACCTGGCGGATGCGCAGCGGCCCCGGCGAGGGCAGCGCGCGCTGATACGTCGTGAGCTGCACCGTGGGCACCCATCCTGAGCGCTCGAGCTCGAAGGTGGCCGGCGGGAAGCAGTCGAGGAAGAAGGGCATCGTGGCCGAGGACGGCTCGGAGCCGTCGCGGAGCCTCGCCCACCCGCGCAGATCGCAGACGCCACGGGGCGCATCGACCATGAACCCCGCATAGGCCGGGTCGAGGCGGATCTCTGCACCTTCGTGGACCCGCACCGGGATCACCGCGTCCGGCCTCGGCTCGATGGGGACGCAGTCCTCGAAGGGTGCGACATCGATCGGGGGCAGCACGTCATAGGTCCGCGTCGCGTCCTCAGGAAGCGTCCCGAAGGTCAGCAGGGACTCCACCTTCGACGCGCCGGCCTGGATCAGCTCCGCACGCACCTGGGTGGCACCGAGTCCTCGACGAAGCACCGTGATCTGGACCTCGGCATCGGTGGCGTCAGGAGAGCCGATGAAGCTCGTGGCCATGGTCACCCAGTGCTCGTGGCTCGACTCCTCGAGGACCACCTGGCGGCTGGCCTCGGCGAGGACGCAGGAGAGATAGCCCCCATTGGGTTTGCCACCCACCGACCAGGCGTCATCGAGGACCAAGGCGAAGCCGCCCTGTCCGAGGGCCTCCATGGGGGTGGCCGCCAGCACGCCCGAGGCGGGCGAGGTCGAGTCGAGGGTCATGGATCGCATCGTAGGAGAGACAACCGCTCGGTCCCTCGACCGGTTGATTCTCCACTCCACCCCGGGACCCCTGAGGGCACCGGTAGGATCGTCACGGCGCCATCCCCCTTCCCGGCGTCACTGCGTAAGGAGAGACAATGCGTTCGATCACCCTCTGGGTCGACGGCAAGCCGCTTGAGTCGAAGACTGAGCGCTGGGGCGAGGTCTTCAACCCCGCCACCGGTGAGCAGACGGCGAAGGTCCCCTTCGCCACGCCTGCCGAGGTAGAGGCCGTGATCGCATCCGCCACCGCCGCCCAGGCCAAGTGGGGACGCATGTCGATCTCTCGTCGCACCGAGGTCCTCTTCGCCTTCCGCCACCTGGTCTTCGAGCACCGCCACGAGCTGGCTCGCCTCATCACCAATGAGCACGGCAAGACCCTCGACGACGCCCTCGGCGAGGTCAGCCGAGGCCTTGAGAACATCGAGTACGCCTGTGGCCTCGGTGAGCACCTGAAGGGTGAATTCAGCTCACAGATGTCGACCGGCATCGACGTGCACTCGCTCCGCCAGCCCGTCGGCGTGGTGGCGGGGATCACCCCGTTCAACTTCCCCGTGATGGTGCCGATGTGGATGACGGCGAACGCCATCGCGTGCGGCAACGCCATGATCTTGAAGCCCTCGGAGAAGGACCCCTCCGCCTCGATGCGCATCGCCGAGCTCCTCAAAGAGGCCGGCCTGCCCGACGGTGTGTTCAACGTGCTCCACGGCGACGCCGAGATCGTCGGTGCGCTCCTTGAGCACAAGGGCGTCGGTGCGATCTCCTTCGTGGGCTCCACCCCGATCGCCAAGTCGATCTACGAGCGCGGCACCATGGCTGGCAAGCGCGTCCAGGCCCTCGGTGGAGCGAAGAACCACATGCTGGTCCTCCCCGATGCCGACATCGACGTGGCCGCCGATGCTGCGGTCTCTGCCGCCTACGGCTCCGCCGGTGAGCGCTGCATGGCCATCTCGGTCCTCGTGGCCGTCGGCGACGTTGCCGACAAGATGATCGACGCCATCGCCGAGCGCATGGCTGCGTTGCGCGTGGGTGCCGGTGATGCCGAGGGCACCGAGATGGGCCCGCTCATCTCGAAGGTCCACCGCGACAAGGTCGCCGCCTACGTCGAGGGTGCCGCAGCCGAGGGCGCCAAGGTGTGCGTGGACGGCTCCAACCTCGAGGTGTCGACCGCCAACAAGGGTGGCTTCTTCTTCGGCCCCTCGCTGATCGACAACGTGCGGCCCGGCATGAAGGTCTACGACGACGAGATCTTCGGCCCCGTCCTCGGCGTGGTCCGCGTGGACACCTATGACGAGGGGATCGAGCTCATCAACTCGAACCCCTACGGCAACGGCGTGGCCATCTTCACCCGCGATGGTGGTGCGGCCCGTCAGTTCACCGTGGACATCGAAGTCGGCATGGTGGGCGTCAACGTCCCCGTCCCCGTACCGGTGGCCAGCTACTCCTTCGGTGGCTGGAAGGACTCGCTCTTCGGCGACACCCACATGTACGGGCCCGAGGGCATCGACTTCTTCACCCGCACCAAGGTCGTGACCACTCGCTGGCCTGACCCGTCGACCTCCGAGATCAACCTCGGGTTCCCCACCACGCGGTAACCCTGCGTGGGCGCTCCCGAGGGCGGACAGGAGATCCAACGCGTCGGGGCCTACGGCCTCGCCTGGCGTGACGAACGCCTCTTGGTGGTGCGCGCCTCGGCGATCACCGAGGTCGAGGGGCGTCTCTTCCTGCCCGGTGGTGGGGTGGACCACAAGGAGCACCCCGACCGCGCCATCGAGCGCGAGGTCTGGGAGGAGACGGGGCTCACCGTGCAGCGCTCCTCGCTGCTCGGCGTGGTCGATGACGTCAGGACCCGTCGGCGCACCGGCGAGGTCGTCCACACCATCCGGATGATCTATGCGATCGAGGTCCCCGACGGCGAGCTCAAGGTGAACGACCATGGCGGATCCTCAGACGAGGCCTTCTGGCTCACCGTCGACGAGCTCAAGGCACGCGATCTCGCCCACTACGTGATCGAAGCGGCCAAGCTGATCGGCCTCGACCTCTCTCCGAACCCGAAGGGCTGAAGCGACCATGCGCATCAACGTCCACGTCCGCGCCGGTCAGCGCCGCCAGAGCGTCGGGGGGATGGCCGGAGGTTCTCTGGCCGTGCGCGTCAAGGCCCCCGCCGTGGACGGCAAGGCCAATGCCGCGGTCCTCGAAGTGGTCGCCGCTGCTTTCGGCGTTCGGGTTCGCCAGGTGCGCCTGCTGATGGGTCGGGCCAGTCCAAGAAAAGTCTTAGAAATCGACATCGATCCCGACGAAGGAGCAGCACGGGAAGCCGAGCTGCGAGCACACCCGACCGGACAGCTCTGAGGTCAGCAGATTCCCTGAGGAATCCTTAGTCTTCAACGGAACCCACTGCTAGCCTCGGATTCGACCCCTACGAAAGGTTTGATCACCATGCCGTTGCTTGGTTCTGACTACCCGCTGTTGTCGATCTTCTGGTCGATCCTGTTCTTCTTCGTCTTCTTCCTCTGGATCTTCCTTCTGATCCAGGTGCTGATCGACGTCTTCCGTTCGCACGACATGGGTGGCGTGGCCAAGGCCCTGTGGGTCCTGTTCATCATCATCCTGCCGTTCCTCGGTGTGCTGATCTACCTCATCGCCCGTGGCGGCAAGATGCAGCAGCACCAGATCGAGGCAGCCAAGGCCCAGCAGGATGCCTTCAACGACTACGTCAAGCAGGCTGCAGGCAGCTCCGGCGTCGCCGACCAGCTCCACAAGCTGAGCGACCTCAAGGACAAGGGTGTCATCACCCAGGCCGAGTTCGACGCTCAGAAGGCCAAGCTCCTCAGCTGATCCTTCGCACCATCGCAATTCCGACAAGGCCCCGGCGAGATGCCGGGGCCTTGTCGCGTCTGGTGCGAGAATGTCCCCTCCCCCCTTCCAGCACTGAACGGC
>CAWUMT010000105.1:0-5194 GCA_963923735.1 uncultured Acidimicrobiales bacterium | reverse complement strand
CCGAGGACGAGACGCACAACACGATGGTGACCCTCCCGGGTCAGTTGGTGCACGTCATCAACGGTCGAGAGGTGGTGACCGATCTCGATCGAGAGGGATTCGTGCTCGTCCACCACGAGAGTGCGATCGCGGACTTTCATCTCATCCAGGAGGATCCGCAGGTCGATCAGCAGTACATCGATGAGATCGCAGCCTTCTTGGAGGAGTTCCTCGGCGCCACACGCGTGATGCTCCTTGGCGGCGGCAAGAAGCGCTACGGCGAGAGTGCCACTGATCGGCTCGCCGAGCTGCGCAACGCCAAGCCCGCTCGCTACCCGCATGCGGACAACACCGATGAGTCCTCGATGAATCTGGTGAACATGATCGACACCTTCGTCGACGACATCACCTTGGCCGACTACTCGCGCTACGCGCTCTACAACGTCTGGCGGACCTTCACGCCACCCCCGCAGGACTTCCCCTTGGCCGTGTGCGACGCGCGCACTGTCAGCCCGGAGGATGAGGTGACAGTCACCGCCATCACGCTTGAGCGAGACGCCGGGGAGATCATCCACGACACGACGAGTTTCTCGTACAGCCCGAAGCATCGGTGGTACTACTACCCCGACATGACCATCGATGAGGTGATTGTGTTCAAGCAGCACGACAGCGACCCCTCCAGAGCGATCCGGGTACCCCACACGGCGTTCACTGATCCCACCTGTCCTCCCGGTGTTCCCACCCGGGCGTCCGTCGAGATGCGCGCACTCGCGCTGTTCGCCTGATGGGAACGCTCAGCGTCGAGCAGGTGGTGGCTGCCGCTCAGGCCCAGACCGAGGTCACCGACCCCAACCCGTCACACTTCCTTGAGAACCTCACTGCCGTTGTTGAGCATGTGAACGCCGAGGCGGATCTCAACGAGGGTGGCCTCCAGGGGATCCTGTTCCAGCTCGTCCCCGCGCTGCGGAACCGTATCGAGGTCGACGCCTACGTCGCCGAGCACCCAGAGGTCCTCGAGAACTCCGTGACCAAGCCGATCTTCCTGACCGGCCTGCCCCGTTCCGGCACGACCTACTTCCAGTACCTCTTCGACCAGGATCCTCGGCTTCGGATGTTCCGGACCTGGGAGGGGGAGCGCCCGGTGCCGCCGCCGGCGGTCGACCCCGAGTCGGCCCGCCAGCGGATCGCCACCAGCATCGAGCAGGCCAGAGTCATCCGTGAGCTCACGGGGGGAAAGATCGACGCCTTCCACCTGACCGATCCGGAAGGTCCTCAAGAGTGCCTGGCGATCTTGGACCAGACCTTCCTCAACCCGGGCCTGCTCTGGACGATGTCGATCTACGGCTACCTCGAGTTCCTCTTGAACGAGGCGGATCTCACCTCGGCGTATGAGTACCACGCCACCGTGCTCAAGCTCCTGCAGCACGGTGCACCTGAACGTCGATGGGCGCTCAAGTGGCCGTGTCATCTGCTGGCGCTCAACGAGATTGCCGCCGTTCATCCCGACGCCAGCTTCGTGGTCACCCACCGTGACCCAGTCCAGGCGTTGGCGTCGAACTGCAGCCTCACCCAGATGCTGCGCACCGGGACCTCGCCGCATGCGGATCCGAACAAGATCGGACGAGACATGCTCGAACTCGTACGTCAGCATGTGGATCGTCTTGTGGCCTTCGACATCGAACAGGAGCGGCTCGGCTCGTCACGTCTTGTCCACGTCGACTACTACCAGTTGGTCGACGCTCCTGAGTCAGTGATGCCCGGCGTGTTCGAGGGCATCGGTCTCGAGTGGACCGATGAGGTCGACGCAAGGGTGCGCACCTGGCGCGAGGAGAACCCCAAGAACAAGCGAGGGGCCCACGACTACCGCCTCGAGGACTTCGGCCTCACCCGTGGTCAAGTGGCCGAGGCGTTCGCCCCCTACATCGAGCGCTTCGACATCCCCTCGGAGGCTGCGGGTACCTGAGGCGTCAGCGTCTCACCAGAGGGAGCGCTGCTGGAAGCCGAGAGAGCGAGCCTGCAGTGCGGCAACACGCTCTGCAGGAGAGAGTCGGCGCGTGCTTTCCGGGAGTCGGCCGTCGAGCTCGTCGAGGAGGACCAGCGACGCGCTCACCTCGGGAGTCTCCTCTGAGCCGATCCATCGGCACTGCAGCACACCTCGCTGATAGCCGGTGGTGTCCATCCAGTTGGCCACGCCGGGATCACTTCCTGAGACCACCACCCGGAGCACGCCGTCGTCATCGGGGACGGCTTGGGCCGAGTTGAGACTCGTCTGGGCGTGGGTCCAGTCGAGGGTGACGAACATCCGGTCGGTGAGGGAGAAGGAGAAGTAGTCGCAGCCTTCCGGCAGCGTTGCCTCGAGCAGCAGGCAGTGCTCCTCATCTAGATCGAAGGCACCTTCGTGGTATGACTGCAATGGCATCGCACCGTTGGCGCCGTAGTCGATCAGCTTGAGCTGATTGACGACGCCCTCGTCGAAGAGTTCATCGGCGTGGCGGATGCCGTAGCCGATTGTGTGCTCCACGATGAGGCCGAGCAGGCCGATCTTGTCCTCGATCCGCTGAGCTTCGGGTCGTGGCCGGCTCGCCGGTCCGTCGAGTCGAACGATCCCCACTCGGGGCTCACGCTCAGCCCCCCACGCCGCAGAGACCGTGCGCAGCCAGAGGCTCGCCATGCCGGGATCCATCTCCCAGAAGTCACCCATCCAGCCCTCGGGCCGGGTTTGGCTGATCACGACCTCGAAGGATCCGTCAGCACCGAGCGTGAGCTCGGAGAGATCGAAGGGATCGAACCCGGCCATGCCGGCAGCCGAAGGGGCGGAGAAGGGCATGATCGTCACCTGCAGGGCATCGCCCCTGGTGCCGGTGAGTTTGTAGACCCCCGAGCTGTCGATGGGGGCGCGGCGATAAATCGTGTCGGGGTTGGGGGAGCCCAGGTGCTGGAAGAAGCCGCAGCAGGGAACGAAGGATGGGAAGTCCGGATCGCCACTCACCTGATTGAGGTACGCATCCATTAGCGCACCGAGGAGTGCGACGTGCGCGTCCGCAGCCCCTAGAGGTTCGTCCCGCTCCGTCATCAACTGAGCCAGTCGGTCACCCGCCTCGGCGAGGTGACGCAGGGCCGTTCCCCACTCGGGGGAACTGGTGCTCACCGGGGACTGATCGTTTGCCATCTCCTCATCCTTCCAAAGGAATCCCCACCATGTGCAGAGGGCTCGCTATCGAGGTCGCGCTCGACCTCATCCTCGCTGCCTGCTTCCTCGCCAAGTCCGTTGTTGACCTCACGGCGCTCTAATCTGGTCGCTAGTACTTCTCCTCAACTTCCGTTCTCTCCGTCTCTGATGACAAAGGCCAGGTGCACTCATGACCACGGCATCGTCTCCCGCTCCGGTGAAGCCCAACGTGGAGAAGGTGCTCCTGCGTCGGGTGGCGATGGCGATCGCCCTGTTGGTGATCGTCCTCGTGCCGTTCGTGATCCTGATGGCGGCAACGAAGCAGCCTTCGGCGACCTATGCCTCGATGGGGGCGATCATCGGAGCGATTGCGGTGGCCGTAGGCGGGTTGCGCTTCGGTGTGATTGTCTCGATCGTGACCGCATTGCTCGCACCCCTCTGCATCACGGCGGGACTCACGCCGTTGACAGGCGCCATTGTGATGGCACTCATGACGCTGACGGTGGGGCGGATGTCGCGCTACGGGCTCCACCGCGCTGCGCTCCTCGTACCCGTGTTCCTGGCCTGGCCGATGCTCGCCCCGGTCCCGTGGGTGACGACGAAGCAGATCGACCTCGTCAAGGAGCTCCTCACCAAGAAGCACCTCACGTTGGCCGAGGCCGTCAGCACCCCGAAGCCCTCGAGTGGATCAACCTCGAAGGCCACACAGCACTTCATGGACCAGGCCATGATCCACCTCCGGATGGATCAGAAGTACCTCGCCTGGGTGGGCATCTTCTTCCTCGTCGGATCTATCGTCGGCGTCCTTGCCCTGCACCTGGTGCTCCGCAAGAGGAGCCAGCCCGCGAAGGCCCCGATCATGACCTCGCGGCGAGACGCGATGCCCTACACGATCTCGATCGTGGTGCTCACTTCGCTGGCCACTTGGTACTTCCTCGACCACCCCAAGCAGCAGGGCGGCGCCTTCCTGATCGCCACGATCCTCGTGCTGACCCAGGTGGGCCATGAGATCAACTGGAAGCTCACCGTCGAGCGGGTGCTCGGCACCCTAGGCGGCATCCTCCTGTTGATCGGGGTGATGGCGGCGATCGGTGGGAACTCCTTCACCGACGTCTTCGGCATCCCCTTCCCGCTCACGCTCTACATCGTGGGCCTCGTGTTCGGAGTCGCCGCCATTGCGGCCAAGTTCAGCCCGCGCCAGTGGATCTACTACATCCTCATCGCACCGGTGACCGCACTGCTCAATGCGTATACGACCAGTCAGGTGGCACACCTTGGCCGAGCACGCCTCACCGACAATCTCGTTGGGGCCGCCGCGGTTGTGGTGGCGGCGCTTCTGGCGCTTGGTGCGTCGAAGCTCATCAAGCAAGATGAGGCTGGCGATGAGCCTCCCCTCGTCCCAGCGCCGGTCTGAGCCGTGGCAACTAGACGTTGTGCTCTGCACTCCATCCGATGAGATCGACGATCTCGAGAACGAGGAGTCGAGCGAAGGGTCGCTCACGGTACTGATCGATCCGTGAGGCCAGTGCCTGCTCCAGAACTTCAATGCGACTCGCCTCAGGGTTGGTTACGTGGCGCAGCTGGGCGCGGACCCACCAGAGCGCTGACCAGTTCGTCGGATTCCAGTGCTCCACGAGGAGTGCGGCTCGAGGGTCGGCCTCGAGGTTGCGCTCTCGCTCGAGGCGTGTGGATGCCTTGTCCTTCACCGTGTCGATGGGGATCGCCACAAGGTCCCCATCGACTACGTACATGCACGGCACCACGTCGGCGCCCCGGAGGGGATGCACGGTGCTCAGGACGCCGTGAGTCTCGGCCTCCAGACGGGCCAACGCCCTGGAGCGATCCAACCTCATCGACCCGAGGCTCAGGACTCGGAGGATTCGGCGGCGAGGAGCTCGCGGAGCTCTCGCTTCAGGACCTTGCCGTAGCTCGAGGTCGGCAGCGAGTCGACGAAGCGATAGGCCTTCGGCCGTTTGTAGCGGGCGATGTGATCGATGCAGAACCTGTCTCTTATACACATCTGACGCTGCCGACGATACTCCTTGT
>CAWUMT010000104.1:0-5241 GCA_963923735.1 uncultured Acidimicrobiales bacterium | reverse complement strand
AAGAAGGCGGTCAAGAAGGCCCCGGCCAAGAAGGTGGCCAAGCGGGCACCTGCCAAGAAGACGGCTCGCCGGAGCCGCTAGGCCTCTCGGCACCCGACCGGGTGCCGCAGCCTCGCGGTACCGTTCCCTCGTGGCCATCCCACCAGAAGAGATCGCCCAGGTCCGGGCGGCGACGGACATCGTCGCGCTCATCGGTGAGCAGGTCGCGCTCAAGAAGGCAGGTCGTCGGTGGTCAGGGCTGTGCCCGTTCCACAACGAGAAGAGCCCGTCGTTCTCGGTCAACGCTGAGGAGGGCCTCTACTACTGCTTCGGATGCCAGAAGTCCGGGGACGCCATCAGCTTCGTGCGCGAGACCCACGGGCTCGAGTTCATCGATGCGGTGCGCTACCTCGCGGACAAGGCCGGCATCGTCCTGCACGAGGACGAGAAGGCCTCCGAGGGGCGCAAGGACCGCAAGGAGATCCTCGACGCCATCGAGAAGGCGGTCGAGTTCTACCACCAGATCCTGCTGACCTCCCCCGAGGGCGGGGCAGCACGTCACTACCTTCGTGAGCGCGGTTATGACGGCGAAGTAGTGCGTCGTTTCCGCCTGGGTTGGGCACCCGACGACTGGGACCGTCTGGCCAAGCACTTGAAGGTCTCTGACGAGGTACTTGAGCGGGCGGGTCTCGGGTTCAAGAACCGTCGTGATCGTCAGCAGGACTTCCTGCGTGCCCGGGTGGTCTTCCCGATCATGGATCCCTCGGACCGCCCCATCGCCATGGGTGGGCGCATCCTGCCGCCGGCACCAGGCGCTCCGCCGCCGGATCGTCCGGAGCCGAAGTACAAGAACTCCCCTGAAGGCCCCGTCTATTCGAAGCGTCGGACGCTCTATGGACTCAACTGGGCGAAAAAGCAGGTCGTCGAGACCGGCGAGATCATCGTCTGTGAGGGCTACACCGACGTGATCGCCTTCTTCCAGGCCGACCTCCCTCGAGCGGTGGCCACCTGTGGCACCGCGCTCGCTGAGGAGCACTTCCAGGTGATGCGCAACTTCGCCAAGCGCATCGTGCTCGCCTATGACGGCGACGCCGCGGGTCAGAACGCCACGAGTCGCGTCTACGAATGGGAGCGCAAGCACGAGATCGACGTCGCCGTCCTCGAGCTGCCCACGGGCATGGACCCCGCCGAGCTCGCCGCCTCAGACCCCGAGGCGCTTCGCACGGCGGTGGCCAACGCCAAGCCGTTCTTGTCCTTCCGTCTCGAACGCGCGTTGGCGGGGTTCGATCACACCACCCCCGAGGGCCGTGCACGTGCCGCAGAAGCAGCCCTCGCCGTGGTGGCCGAGCACCCGAACCCGCTCGTGCGCGACCAGTACGTGATCACTGTGGCGGATCGGTGCCGCCTCGATCCCCAACTGGTGCGCGAGTCGCTCCAGCGTCACGTGGCCGGTGTGGCCGCTCGGCCCCCTGAGCGCCCAGCGCGTCGTTCGACTGAGGAACCTCCGCCGATGCCGCCACCCGAAGACGGCTACGACGACGGCTATGGCGATTACGACGGGGGAGGGGCCCCGGCGCCGGTGGCCGAGGGAGCCGGCGGGCCCGGCCTTGAGGCACTCAGGATCGCCGTGCACCGACCCGAGCTCGCTGCGGGGCGGATCGAAGCCTTCTTGTTCGCGGATTTCGACCAGCGCGCCGCCTTCGAAGTGCTCTGTGAGGCCACGAGCCTCACCGCAGCCATCGAGACCGCACCGGGTCCCGTGGCCGCCCTGCTCCGTCGGGTGGCGGTCGAAGAGCCCCTGCTCGATGAGTCCTCCGGCGTCGATCCCGTCGCCCCGGTGGTGGCCCAGCTCATCCGAGCCAGCGTGCGCGCTGCGCTGGCTCGCCTGCAGTCCCAGCTTCGCTCCGGTGACGTCGACCTCGCTTCGGGGTCCGCTCAAGTCGCCGCGGTGCAGGCCGAGGTGGCGCGCCTCGATGATCCGCAGAGCGGTGCCGAGGCAGCCGACGCGCTCTTGGACTGGCTGGCGACGCGAGAGGACGAAGCATGACGACCGCAGAGCTCCTTCCTGATGACGTCGCACTTCGCCTCGAGGCATTGCTCAAGGGACGCACTGCAGGTGAGGTGCTGAGCCAGGATGACCTTCATGAGGCGCTCGATGGAGCGGAACCCACCGAAGGCGTGATCGCCGCGGTGCTGATCCGCCTTGAGGCCGCGGGTGTCGAGCTCGAAGAGCACGAGGACGATGAGGCAGCCACCAAGACGGTGCGACGACCGCGCAAGGCCGGAGCGCGGGTGGCGTCGTCGAGCTCGGATCCCGTCCAGGCGTATCTGGCGGAGATCGGCCACGTGCCCTTGCTCGATCAGGCCCAGGAGTTCGATCTGGCCACCACCTTCCAAGCCGGAGAGGCCGCCCGGGTGGATCTCGCCCGTCACGAAGCCGCGCTGGCGGGAGAGGGCCCCGCAGAGGACGAGTTGTCCAGCCGTCAGGTGCGCAGCCTCAAGATGCAGATTCGACGTGGCGACGAGGCGCGGGCCCAGCTGATCGAAGCGAACCTTCGCCTCGTCGTCTCGGTGGCCAAGCGCTATCGCAATCGCGGCGTCCAATTCCTAGACCTCATCCAGGAGGGCAACCTCGGGTTGATGCGAGCCGTCGAGAAGTTCGACCCGCACAAGGGCTTCAAGTTCTCGACCTATGCCACCTGGTGGATCCGCCAGGCCATCACCAAGGCCGTGGCAGACCAGTCCCGCAACATCCGGATCCCCGTCCACCTGGTCGAGCAGATCAACCGGGTCATCGCCACCCAACGCCAGATGACCCAGGAACTCGGCCACGAGGTGGCCAACGAGGAGCTTGCACAGCGACTCGACCTTCCCGTCGAGAAGGTGGCCGACATGCTGCGGTTGAACCTCGACACCCTGTCGCTGGAACAGCCCATGGGAGATGACGACTTCCGGCTTTCCGACACCATCGTGGACAAAGAGGTCGAGACGCCCGAGGCCACCGCCTCGCGCCACCTCCTCGACGATGCTGTCCATGAGGTGCTCGGTCAGCTCGACGATCGAGAGCGCGCCGTGGTGATGATGCGCTTCGGCATCGAGTCGGGCAAGCCCGCCACGCTCGATGAGGTGGGGCGGACCTTCGGGATCACCCGAGAGCGGGTGCGCCAGATCGAGGTCAAGACGATCGCCAAGCTCCGGCGACCTGAGCGCGCCACGGTGCTGCGGTCCTTCCTTGAAGGAGAGGACTGATCCAGCGGAAATCGGGGGTTCCGAGGGGGCTGCTAAAGTCGCCTCCGCACTACTTTCCGGGGTAGCTCAACGGCAGAGCAAGCGGCTGTTAACCGCTAGGTTGAGAGTTCGAGTCTCTCCCCCGGAGCTCATCTGCGGTGATCACTTCACCGATGTCCGACGCCTTGATGCCGCCGCTGGCGTGGCGTCCTCGCTTCGAGCGCTTCGTCCTCGAGCCGAGCAGGAGGAGCCCTCCGCCGATCACGAGCACCCCGGCCAAGATGGCCAAGGGGACCGTCGAGGATCCTGCAACGCCGATCACGTTCGTCATTGGTCGCGCCGCTCAGCCGCGCAAGTCGATGACGGTGCGACCAAGCGCCTGACCCGCCAGGATCCCGTCGAGAGTGTCGTCGAGCTCGTAGAACGTCAGGTCCTTGCCGATCAGGGCCAGGGAAGCGGGCTTGAGGTCCGCACCCATGCGCTGCCACACCGCACGACGACGCTCGATCGGCGTCTGGGCCGAATCGATGCCGAGCAGCGAGACGCCGCGGAGGATGAAGGGCATCACCGTCGTGGGCAGCGCGGCCCCGCCCGTGAGACCCGAGGCGGCCACGGCGCCGCCGTATTGGATCTGGGCGAGGACGTTGGCGAGGACCTGGCCACCGACGCAGTCGACGGCACCGGCGTAGGTCTCCTTCTGGAGGGGCTTGCCCGGCTCGCTGAGCGAGGAGCGGTCGATGACCTCGGAGGCGCCGATCTTCTTGAGGTAGTCCGTACCTGAGGCCTTGCCGCTTGAGGCGACGACCTCGTAGCCGAGTCCGGCCAACATGGCCACGGCCGTCGAGCCCACGCCGCCGGTGGCGCCGGTCACGAGGACCGGGCCCGAAGAAGGGGTGACACCGTGCTCTTCGAGGGCGATGATCGACAGGGCCGCGGTGAAGCCGGCGGTACCGAGTGCCATGGCGTCACGGGTGTCGAGTCCTGCGGGAAGAGGCACCAGCCATTCGGCGGGGATGCGAGCGCGCTCGGCGAAGCCACCGTGGTGGGCGACGCCGATGTCGTAGCCGTGGGCGATGACCTGGGAGCCCTCAGGGAAGTCCGCAGTGCCGTCTTCGAGCACGGTGCCTGCGAGGTCGATGCCCGGGATGAGCGGGGAGATCCGCGCCACCTTGCCGTCCGCCGAGCTGGCGAGGCCGTCTTTGTAGTTGACCGAGGAGTACTCCACCTCGATCAAGACACCGTCGGTACCGAGGGCCGAGAGGGGCAACTCGGTGAGTTCCCGCTCGACGGCACCATCGTTTTGTGTGGCTACGTAAGCCCTGAAGGTCTCTTCGCTCATGGCCGAATCGTAACGCAGGGCCTCGGAGACCCCTTAGGGACCTCAGTCCCAAGCGTTCAGTGTGGAAGAGTGCACCCATGGACTCTGAGGCAACTCCTGAGGTGGTACCTGACTTGCGATGGTTCGGGAAGCCTGAGGGAGGGTTCTCGCTCCACCCTCTCGGCTGGCAGGGACGGTTCTGCCTCATGCTCTGGGGTGTCCTCTGCCTCTTGGCCCTCGTGCTCTACCTCTCGCAATTGGCCCTGATGGTCTTCGTGATCGCCCTCTACACGGTGATCCTGGCATGCATCGTGCTGGTCAAGTCCGACTTGCGCGCGGAGATCGAAGCTCGCACCCAAGAGGGTCAGGGTCACTGACGAGGCAGGCGACGCTGAATTCCAGCTGTCCGACCGCAATAGAGACCGATATATTGATTCTGATATAGTCATTCATATGAAGACAAGCCTGTTGATTCGCCGTGCTCGCGAAGGGGCCGGGATGACCCAGGTCGAGTTGGCGGATCGTGCGGCGACATCCCAGCCGACCTTGGCCGCTTACGAGTCTGGCGCCACCACTCCTCGCCTCGACACCCTCGAGCGGATCCTTGCGGCAGCTGGCTATGGACTCGTGGTGACGGCCGAGCCGGTGGTCCGACGAGGCGCTGAGCCGATTTCCTCGGTTGCTGAAGAGTTGCCGATGATCCTCGAAGAAGAGGG
>CAWUMT010000103.1:0-5255 GCA_963923735.1 uncultured Acidimicrobiales bacterium | reverse complement strand
AGCCAGTCATTCACCACACCCGTCGCCGCATCGGTCACCACCGACGTCGCCGAGATCGGTCGCTGAGATCCTGCATCAGCCCTGATGATCTGCGAGGACGTGGTCGGGATGGTTGTACCCACGACAGCGTAGAGATGTCCGTCGGGCCCGATGACAAGGGCGTTTCCTCCCGAGGTGTATTCGAACCCACCACTGATCGAGCTCGCATCGAGATAGGTCCAGCTGCTCATCGACGCGTGAGCAGCACCGAAGAATCCCACGAGGCTCATCATCCCCACGAGCAGGATCGCTCCCGCCATCGCTGCTCTCGATCGGAGCATGGTCACGTGACGTCCTCCTGGAATCGTCCACCGGCGTGAGTGATCGACCCGAGCTCTCTGCTCCGACGCTTCATGACGAGCCCCCCTGCAATGAGGGAGAGCGCAGCGACACTGAGAGCTCCAAGCGGTGCACCAGTGGAGGGAAGTGAGGATCCGCCGGAGGACGTGGTGGTGACTGCTCCGCTTGTGGTCGTCGAACTTGTGGTCGTCGTCGTGGTCGGGGGAGGGACCACCCCTTGAGTGACGAGCACGCTCTTGAAACCGGTCGTCGGATCACTTGACACCATGAAGAGGTCACTACCGATCGCAAGGAGCGGGCCCGTCATGGCGTAGAACCCGGGGGCCGTCACCTGCGGTAAGTACACCTCGACCGTCGTGCTCCCAGAGGGAATCTCGAGAACGCTGTTGTTCGCACTCGACAAGAAGATGTTTCCTTCTGAATCCAAGGTGATGTGGTACGGAGTGCAGGAAGGAAGTGAAGAGCAGTCAACCCAACTTGCGGGACTCGCGTACGGCCCACCTGACACCGCCAATCGATAGACGCTTGCGCCGCCCCCAGAGACAGCAAACACGTTGCTCCCATCAGTTGCCAGTCCTCCATAGATGGGCATCCCGGTCGCGAAGGCGCTGAAGCCAACGGGTAGGCCTGAGGTCTGGCCAAGCGAGGAGTAGTAAATGTCACCGGTTCCTACGTCACTGACATAGAGGTGGTTTCCCACAACGACCATGCCCTGAGCGGTGTCGAGGGTGGAGAAATCCGCATAGGGCGTCAACGTGGTTCCGGGGGGGCTCCCGGCTGGGAGTTCATAGACCACCATGTCCTCTGCCATGACATAGAGGTTGTCGGATGCATCAAACGCAATGGTTCCAATATATGGATTTGCTGAAGGGACCTGATTCTCTTGCACAATCACCGACGCGGTCGTTGGTCGTGCTGAACCCCCATCAGAACGAACTACAGCAGACTGGCCATTGGTTAGATGGCCTGCAACGTAAAGGGAACCGGTGGAATCGACAGCCAATGAGTTCGCGTTGCCATCGGGTTCGAAGCCACCCACAATCGAAGAATTATCGAGATAGGGCCTGATCGCTAGAGCGCCGTGCGCTGCTGAGAATCCAAATACCGCGAAGCTTGCAAAGCTGAAGAGCACGGCAACAAGGATTCTTTGGCCCCACATCGTCTGTACGGACCCTTTGTTCATACTGACCACCTTCCACACCGCTCTTCGCATGAATTCGTCCGCCTTCCCCAGAACAAGACCGCGAGAGTCTCACGTGAGATCACACACCTCTTGCGCGAAGAAAGCCTGATTCCATGATGCCCGAACTAGGTGTGCCGGACCCTGCGCACAAGCGACCCAACACCAACGAGGATCAATCCAAGACCACTCATGATTGTCAAAGGTGAACCAGTGGCTGGAAGATCACCCGAGGCAGGAATGGTGGTTGTCGTCGCCGATGTGGTGGAAGGGGCCTCAGTCGTAGTCGTGGTCGTGGTCGGCTGCGGTATCCCATTGACCTCAAAGATCGGAAGATTGCCTGAGGCGTCGAATCCTGCAACCAGGATGGAGGAACCCACCATCCCGATCGAGCCGGCGAATTGGTCAACACCGATGGAGTCGCAGTAGAGCGCCAGGGAGTTCGTGCCGTCCTTGACGACCCAGAGCGGTCCGTCCTGCATCGCGACGTAGACGGAGCCGTATCCATCACCCGTCACATCGTACGGAAGCATGCTTGAATCCGACGAGGTGTCGATCCACGCACTCGGCGACACGTACGGTCCTCCAGCTGGATCGAACCGGTAGATCCCCGACGCCGTACCTCCTGAGTTCAGAGCATTGTCCGCAACGAAGAGGGACGTTCCATCAGTACCCAGTCCTTCGAGCCCCGGAGCGGGGAGACCCGTGGCGAAACTGTCCGGAGTGATCGAAGGATTGAGGAGACCAGCAGGGACTCTGACGATCTCACCGGTGTCGCCGCTCGACGCAAAGAGATAGTTGCCCGCGACGACGAACCCACGGAGGTTCGATACGGAACCGAAGTCCACGTAGAACGTAAGGGCTCCGGGGCTGCTCCCGGCGTAATGGACCCAGACTTCATGGATGCCGTCGAGGAGGTAGAGATTCCCCGAGGAGTCACAGGCGACCTTCGTCACTGCCTGTCCGCTGCCAGTGCTGCTGTACGCCACCGTGCCGCTGGTTGGTCGAGAAGCACCTGAACCCGCCAGATACACCACGCCATCGTCATCGTTGACGATGTAGACGCTTCCATCCGGACAGACGGTCAGCCCGTTGGTCTCCACGGCAGTGAACCCATTCCCCGTCGACGAACCGTCGAAATACACCACTGCACTCGGAGCGGCGGCCTTCGCTGGGACCACCGCAAGCAACGCGAAGAGGCTCAGCGCACCGATCGCCGCCAGGGCGAGGTGACGGAGACCAGGGTGGGAGTTCATGACTTCTCTCTCTCGTTGATCGTTGCGCGAACTCCCAACAGGCAGGGAAGGCCGACGACTTCTTGCTGGACTAAGGACCCCTGAGACCGACCCTACGGCCCAATGGGGCAATGGAAGCAGTGCCAAAAGTCCCAATTCCTCTCAAGGGGACCCTCGAATTGCGCTCGAGAATCTGCAGGAGACCCTAGGGAATAAAGGGCCTGACGGGGTCTCTATGAAGCCATTCTCCGACGGACAAGCAATCCTCCGCCCACCAGCAACAGACCCAGACCACCCACCATTCCCAGAGGACTGCCAGTGACAGCCATACCACTTGAAGCTGCTGTGGTTGTGGTGGCTGGTGAGGTAGTCGTAGGACCAGCCGTTGTCGTGGTCGTCGGCGGGACGAGGTCGTAGACCTTGTAGACGTTGTGCACGAAGTTCTGGTCGCTTCCAAAGACCAGCACTCCCAAGGGGGACGGGAGAACAGTGGCCACCCAGATCCAACCGGACGAGGGGTCGGTCTGGGGTCCGGAGATGTTCTCCATCACAAGTTCACCGGCCGTGGAACCCGCCGGGATCTTGTAGAGCCCGGTCACATTCGAAGACAAGTAGCTCTGGGAGCTCGAGATGTAGATGTCGCCGGTGACATCGACGCCCACGGACCATGGGTGGACGCCTGAGAGACCGGAGAGGTCAGCCCACTGGGTGGGGTTGGCGATGGGGCCACCCGTGGTGTCAAGGCGGAACAGGCCGATGCCCGATCCACCCCATGCGCCGGAGGTGTTCACGACCAGCAGGTCAGTCCCGGCAGCAGCAAGGCCGCCGATCTGGGTGCCAAGTCCGGTGGCAAATGAGGTCGGCGCAAGCGGAAGGTTGCTGGTCTCCCCGGCGGCGAAGGAGTACACAGTGCCGAAATCGCGATCGTCAATGAACAGCGTGGTTCCCACCGCAGCGAAACCCCCGAGCGACCCCGGGATGCTGTTGAGGTCCGCATAGTTCACGAGGGCAGTCCCTGGAGGGCTGCCGGCAGGGAGCTCGTAGACCGTCTTGTTGGCGTAGAGCACGTAGAGGTTGCCGGCTGCGTCGAACGTGATGGCAAACATCATGTTGACGCCGAGCTGGTTCAGGTCAACGGCAACTTCTACGGGTGCAGGAAGCGAACCATTCGGGACCACCTTGTAGATGGCGTTCTGGCTCCCGTTGATCTCACCCATGATGTAGACGTTCCCCGAGGGATCGAGCGCCATGGAGTTCGGTCCACTGTCGGAATCGAAGCCACCAGCATTGGACGTCGGAGCCACATAGACCTCCGAAGTCATGCCAGCCCTGGCTGCGGTTGCGCTGAACATCACACAACCCAGCGCGACCAGGACCGCAAGAATCAGCAATCGACGGGGATTCACTACCGCAACCATTGGGCTCCTCGGGGCATTCGGACAGCGTCCCGAAGATACTCCCTCTGATCGTGCCGCGTTCAGTTCGAGACGCCTCGCCGATCACCCACTGAGCGCCACTGCTCCGTCCTTGACCTCGACCCGCACCGTGGCCCCTTCGAGGTATCTGCCCTCGAGGAGCGCGAGAGCCAAGGGGTCCTCCACCTTGCGCTGGATCACCCGTCGAAGCGGCCGAGCGCCAAAGTCAGGGTCGAACCCTTCACGGGCGAGCTGGGCCTTGGCTCCGGGCGTCACTTCGAAACCGAGCCGGCGATCTGCGAGACGCCCTCGAAGTCTGCCGAGCTGGATGTCCACGATGGTGGCCAGGTCCTCCTCGGTGAGTGCCTTGAATCGGACGATCTCATCGATCCGATTGACGAACTCCGGCTTGAAGAAGTCGACCGCGTCACCCGGGATGTTCGACGTCATGATCAGCACGACGTTCGAGAAGTCGACCGTCCTTCCCTGGCCGTCGGTCAGCCGGCCATCCTCGAGGACCTGAAGCAACAGGTTGAACACGTCAGGGTGCGCCTTCTCGACCTCGTCGAGCAGGACCACCGCATAGGGCCGACGACGCACCGCCTCGGTGAGCTGTCCGCCCTCCTCGTACCCCACGTACCCCGGAGGGGCGCCGACGAGGCGAGACACGGCGAACTTCTCCATGTACTCCGACATGTCGATGCGGACCATGGCCTTGTCGTCATCGAAGAGGAACTCGGCGAGTGCTCTCGCGAGTTCGGTCTTTCCCACTCCGGTGGGTCCCATGAAGAGGAACGACCCGATCGGCCGGTTCGGATCTGAGAGGCCGGCACGCGATCGGCGAATGGCATTTGCCACCGCTTGGACAGCCGCGTCCTGACCCACCACGCGCGAGTGGAGCAGCGCCTCCATCGAGACGAGCTTCTCGACTTCACCTTCGAGCATCTTGGCCACCGGCACTCCGGTCCAGCGCGAGACCACCTCGGCGACGTCCTCGTCGTCGACCTCCTCCTTCAAGAAGCGCTGTCCCGACTGCAGGTCGGCCAGGGCGGCCGTGGCCTCCTCGATGGCCGACTCGATCTCGGG
>CAWUMT010000102.1:0-5310 GCA_963923735.1 uncultured Acidimicrobiales bacterium | reverse complement strand
AGCACGAGGTCGAGCGCGTCGACCAGCAACGTCTTCCCGGCACCCGTCTCTCCGGTCAATGCGCTGAAGCCCTCCGCCAGCACCACCCGAGCGTCGTCGATGACGCCGAGCCCTCGGACATGGAGCTCGACGAGCACGCCTACTCGTGCCCTTGTCGCAGGCTCTCGCGCAGGCGTCGTCCCATGTGGCGCTCGGTGTCGGAGATCACCTCAAGCCATCGGGGATGGCGACGCACCGAGAGGGCGGCGCCGGGTTCCAAGGTGGCGATCGTGGCACCGTCGAGCACACAGACCGCCGGCCGCTCCCCCACGATCTCGAGGTCGAGCACCTGATCGCCTCCGAGGACCACGGAGCGGTCGATCACCAGGTGCGGGGCGACGGGCGTGAGGACGAACGCGTCAAGGTGCGGGGCGAGCACCGGCCCACCAGCGGAGAGGTTGTAGGCGGTCGAGCCAGTCGGCGTCGAGACCAGCAGTCCATCGGCCGCATAAGTGAGCAGCGACTCGCTGTCGACGCTGGTGGCGACCCGGACGACATGACCTGGGACCGTCTTCTCGATCGAGACCTCGTTGAGGGCAAACTCTGCTCGACCGTCGGCCAGACGGAGTTCGAGGCCGGCACGGCGCTCGAGGGGGACGCGCCCATCGAGCGCAGCCACCACCACCTCGTCGATCGGAGCAGAGAGCTCGTTGAGCAGGTAGCCCACGCGTCCAAAGTTCACGCCGAGGATCGGTCGGCCAAGTTCATGGGCTCGCCGGGCGGTCCTCAGGAACGTGCCGTCGCCTCCGAGGCTCACGAAGACCTCTGCCTCGAGGTCGGCGAGGGTGGCGGCGACCTCTGCGTGGTCACCGTGGGTCAAGGCACAGATCCGAGCCTCGATCCCCCGAGCGGAGAGCGCCGCTGCGCTCTGTGCGGCAGCCTCCGAGGCATCGGCGCGAGCACCGTTGACGACCAACGCCACCCTGGCGCTCATTCGAGGCCCTCGGCTGCCGTCAGCGCCGACTCGAGCTGGCGCTCGAGGTCGGCGGCCTCTTTACCCTGGGCGCGGGCATAGATGATGAATTCGGCATTGCCTGCGGGGCCGAGGATTGGAGAGTTCACGACCCCCATGATGGCGGCTCCGGCCGTCCTCAGCGAGCCGAGGACGCCAGAGAGTGCCTCGCTGCGGTCCTCTCGACTCCGAACCACACCTCGGCCCTTGGACGCGATCTCGCGCCCGACCTCGAACTGGGGCTTGCAGAGCAACAAGAGCTCACCCGTCGGCCCGACGATCTCGAGGAAGACGCCCAAGAGGGGCCGGAGCGAGGTGAAGGAGAGATCAGCGACCAACAGGTCGACCTCAGGCTCGCCGAGGGCCTCGATGACAGAGTCACGAGAGAGCTCCTTGACATTCTGCCGCTCCCGGCTCACCACCCGAGGGTCGCTTCGAAGCCGTTCATGGAGCTGTCCGTAGCCCACGTCGACGCTCAAGACCCTGAGCACCCCGGCCTGGAGGAGGCAGTCGGTGAAGCCCCCGGTGGCCGAACCGGCGTCCACGGCAGTGCGGCCCTTGACCACGATGTCGAAGAGGTCGAGGGCCCCTTGGAGCTTGTGGCCTCCACGGCTCACGAACCGCGACGCCCCCGAGTCGATGACGAGGGGTTCATCAGGGGCCACCTGGCGCGCGGCCTTGTCAGCCACGGCTCCTCCGACCCGGACCAGCCCCGCTGCGATGGCGGCTTGCGCGGCCTGTCGAGATTCGACCAGCCCGCGGTCGACGAGCGCCTTATCGAGGCGAGTGCGAGTCATGGCCAAGGCGAAAGGTCTCAAGGTGCTCCGCAGCGTCCTGGATCCGCTGGCCACCCCTGCGCAACAACGATCCGCTCGTCGAGATGCCGCCCGCCACGATTCCTCCGGCGAGCTGGGGCAGGCGCCCACTGGCCTGTTCGGCCTCGTGGGCAAGTGCTTCGACACTGCGCGAGAAGCGACCGAACGTCACCGCAGCGAAGACACGCGACGCTTCTAGGTACCGTCCGGCCCGCCGCACTCCTTGCACGCTCCTCACGCTAGCCATCGAGAACCGAAGGATTCAGGATCTCTCGGCCAAGAACTGCGAGACGACCTCGAGGAGGCTCACGCCGTCATGGGAGGGCACGAGATCACTCGCTGGCGTGGCCGCCGAGCGAACCAGGCCGAACGGCACGCTCAGTCGTGCCGCAAGCGCTCCATCGGTTGAAGGGCGGTCGCCGACGACGAGACAGACCGAGGTGGTCCGCTCGGCGATCAGTTCGACCATGGGCTCCCCCGGCTTGCCAGCGATCACCGCCGGGGTCTCCGCTGCGGTGGCGATAGCCGCCACCAGGGCGCCCGTTCCTGGCAGGAGGCCATTGGGGGTCGGATGCGTTGGATCGTCGTTGGTGGCGATGAACCTCGCTCCATTTCGTACCGCAGTAGCTGCGTGGGCGATCAGGTCGAAGTCGAAGGCTCGGCGCCATCCCACCACGACTGCTGCGGGGGTTCCTCCAGAGGTGAGTCCCCTCGCCGAGGCCGCCTCCTCGAGGCCCTCCTCGCCCATGACCAAGGTGGCGGTCCCCGGAGCGACGGCGAAGGCTGCTGCTTGCGCTGCCGTCAGCAGCTCGTCGGGCCCTGCGTCGATCCCTACGTTGGCCAGTCGCTCGAGCATGGTCCCAACGGTCGGCGCGGAGTTGTTCGTGACGAACAAGGTCGCGAATCCCTCTGCGCGGAGCGTGGCCACCGCATCAGCACCACCCGCCAAGGGCTCTCCGGCCAGCCACACCACGCCGTCGAGGTCGATCACCACCGTGGGCGAGGCTTGGGTCGATCCGGCCGTCATGGAGCAGGACGCTAGCGTGGTGCGCCATGGCCACGGTCTACCTCGACGGAGACGACCTCGTCGTCTCGATGACCCGATGGCAGCGGATCGCCAGCCTCCACGTCGATTTCCGAGTCCCTCGCAGCTCCGTGCGTTCTGCGCGTGGAGTGCCTGATGGACTGCGCGAGCTGCGCGGGGTGCGCGCTCCGGGCACGGGAATCCCCGGGGTGCTGCTCTACGGCACCATGCGCCACAACGCTGGCAAGGACTTCTGCATGGTGCGTGGTCACGGACCGGCGATCGAGCTGGAGCTTGAGGACAACGTCTTCTCGCGGATCTTGGTGTCTGATCCCCATCCTGAAACGACCATCGGGCTCCTCGGGTTGGCCGGTAGCGCCGGGCGTGCCGGCGGCTCCGCCGAGTAGGTTGATCCCATCGCATCGGCGTGGGGGGTGAGATGGCAGGCGTCACTTTCGAGGGCGTGACCAAGCAATTCGGCGAGCACACTGCGGTCAACGGGCTCGACCTTGAGATCCAGGACGGCGAGCTACTCGTGTTGCTCGGTCCCTCTGGATGCGGCAAGACCACTGCGCTGCGCATGGTGGCCGGCCTCGAGACGCCCAGCGCCGGACACCTTCGGATCGGGAACGAGGTCGTCAATGATGTCGACCCCAAGGATCGCGACGTGGCGATGGTGTTCCAGTCCTACGCGCTCTATCCACATCTCAGCGTTGGGCGGAACATCGAGTTCCCCCTTCGCCAGCGAAAGGTCCCCAAGGAGCAACGCTCCGAGCGAGTGGCCAAGGCCGCCGCCACCCTGGGCCTCGACCAGCTGTTGGACCGCAAGCCGGGCCAGCTCTCGGGTGGCCAGCGCCAGCGAGTCGCCCTGGCTCGCGCCATCGTTCGCTCGCCCAAGGTCTTCCTCATGGACGAGCCCCTGTCGAACCTTGATGCCACCCTGCGTGTCCAGACGCGCTCGGACATCGTGGCCCTCCAGCACCAACTCGGCGTGACCACCCTTTACGTGACCCACGATCAGGTTGAAGCCATGACCATGGGTGACCGCATCGCCGTGCTCCATGACGGTCTGCTGCAGCAGGTGGCACCGCCGCAGGATCTTTACGATCGCCCTGCGAACACCTTCGTCGCCGGCTTCCTCGGGAGCCCCGGCATGAACCTCGTGGGCGCCCAGGTCGAAGGTGGAACGCTTCGATCCTCCGGCATCGACCTCGGCAGCGCCCCGCCATCACTCCCCGGGGGTTCGGTGACCCTCGGCGTCCGACCCGAAGCCACCGCGCTCGCCCCCGACGGCCTCCCCGCCCGCGTGGTCCTCGTCGAGGTCCTCGGCGCCGAGGTGCATGTGATCTGCGAGACCGCCGCCCAAGAACGCGTGGTGGTGCGTCAGTCGCACTACCTCCCTCGGCCTTCGCTTGGCGCCTCGGTGTCCATCGAACTCTCGTTGGCGGGAGCGAACTACTTCAATGCCATCGATGGGAATCGGATCGAGATCTGATGGCGGGCCTCCGGACACGGACGCGTCGAGAGGGGCTGCTAGCACTGGCCTTGCTGGCCCCTGCGGCCATCCTGTTCGCCGTCTTCACCTTCTATCCATTTGCACGGAACTTCAAACTCGCGCTGTACCAGGTGCCGCCCTATCCAGGGCTGCCGAGTCGCTATGTGGGCCTCTCGCAATTCAGCCACATCCTCAGCTCCACCGTCTTCCACCAGAGCCTCATCTCCACGATCCTGTTCGTGATCATGGTCGTGCCCGTGGGCCTCCTCGGCGGTCTGGCCCTCGCCGTCGTGGCTCATCGCCACCTGCGCGGGATGTCGCTCTATCGCCTGGCCTTCTCCTCGACCGCGGTGAGCTCGGTGGCGGTCGCCGCCGTCATCTTCGGCACACTGATGAACCCGGTCGTCGGCCTGCTTCCCTGGCTTGGCATCGATCCTCATCCGGCCATCCTCGAGAGTCCGACCTGGGCGCTGCCTGCCGTCTCGCTGATCGCCGTCTGGCAGTTCCTCGGGTTGTCCTTCATCATCATGACGGCCGGGCTGCAGTCCCTCCCCGAGGAGGTCCTCGAAGCTTCCGCACTCGACGGGGCAAGCCCCTGGACGACCTTCTGGAGGATCACCGTCCCGCTGCTGTCCCCCACGCTGTTCTTCGCCCTCGTGATCGGAACGATCTACGCCTTCCAGACCTTTGCCCAGATCGACATCCTGATCGGCCCCCAGAGCGCGGTCTTCACCCACACCAACGTGCTGATCTATGCCATTTACCGGGCACTCCAGGTGCAGCACGACCCCGGCGCCGCAGCGGTGCTCTCGATCATCCTGTTCGCCATCATGCTGCTGTTGACGGTGGTCCAGTTCCGGTTCCTCGAGCGTCGGGTGCACTATGCCGGCTCCTGAGTTCCGCCATCACCGCACGGCTCGCCTCGTGGTGCGCTACGTACTGCTGACGCTTGCTGCGGTGGTCGTGCTCTTCCCCCTCTACATGG
>CAWUMT010000101.1:0-5328 GCA_963923735.1 uncultured Acidimicrobiales bacterium | reverse complement strand
GTTGGTGATGGGCATCCGGCGGTCCTTGCCGAAGGCCTTGGTCGTGATCTTGACCCCAGGAGGGTTCTGGCGTCGCTTGTACTCGGCCAGATCCACCAGCCTCGCCACCCGGGCCACGAGCTCGGGGTCATGGCCCTCGGCGATCAGCTCAGGGACCGTGCGGTCCCCTTCGACGTAGGCGGCCAGGATCGGATCGAGCAGCTCATAGGCCGGCAGCGAGTCGACGTCGAGCTGGTCGGGGCGGAGTTCGGCTGAGGGCGGCTTTTCGATGACGGCAACCGGGATCGGCTCGACCTCGCCGGCGCGGCGCGCCACCTCGTTGCGATGGCGGCACAGGTCGTAGACGAGGGTCTTGGGTACGTCCTTGATCACCGCATAGCCGCCGGCGGAGTCTCCGTAGAGCGTGGAGTAGCCAGTCGCCATCTCCGACTTATTGCCCGTGGTCAGCACCATCGCACCGGTCTCGTTCGAGACCGCCATCAGCAGCACGCCGCGCAGGCGGCTCTGCAGGTTCTCATCAGTCAGACCAGTGGGCTCCGCCCCAAGAACCCCGGCGAGCATCTTGGCGTAGGCACCATGCGCAGGTTCGATGGGGACAGTGTCGATCCGGATACCCAGACGCGCGGCGAGGTCCTCGGCGTCACTGCGACTGTGCTCAGAGGAGTAACGAGACGGCATCGAGACGCCGCGCACGTTGTCGGGACCGAGTGCATCGACGGCGATGGCCGCCACGAGTGTCGAGTCGATGCCCCCTGACAGCCCGATCACTGCAGAACGGAACCCGTTCTTACCGAGGTAGTCACGAGTGGCGAGCACGAGGGCTGCGTAGACCTCGGCCTCCTCGCTCAGCGGAGTGGCGACCTCACCGAGATCCGCAGGGCCCTGACGACGGGGGTGGCTCGAGAGCTCGTGGACCGCCTCGGTGACCTCCAGCTCAGAACCGTGGACCTCAAGAACTGCGAGCAGCAGGTCCTCGACGAAGGAGGGGCTTGAGGCGACGAGCTGGCCGGTGTCATCAAGCAGGACGGAGGCGCCGTCGAAGACGAGCTCGTCCTGCCCTCCAACCTGGTTGACGTAGAGGATCGCCGCACCGGTCTCGGCCACCCGCGCCGAGAGCACCGCTCGCCGCTCGGCACCCTGACCGAGTGCGAACGGTGACGCATTCAGCGACACGAGCAGCTGGGCTCCCTGCTCGGCGAGCTCACGCCCAGGTCCGGCGGCGGACCAGAGATCCTCGCAGACCACCACGCCGACGATCCCGCCGGCAATGCGGAAGAGCGAAGAGTTGCCCGAACCGGGGAGGAACCAGCGACGCTCGTCGAACACCGCGTAGTTCGGCAACAGGCGCTTGGGCACCACCTCGACCACCCGGCCTCGATGGCAGACGACCGCGGCATTGGCCAGCGGCCGACGGGCGTGGGGCCGTGCGTCGGCCGGTTCGGCCAAGCGCAGGCCGCCGTAGCCCTCGGGCACCACCGCACCGATGATGGCGACACAGTCGCCCGTAGCGGCGGCCACCCGCTCGAGCACGGCCACGGCGTCGTCGACGAACCCGTCTTTCAAGAGCAGGTCCTCAGGGGGGTAACCGGTAAGGACGAGCTCGGGGAAGGCGACAAGGTCGACACCAGCAGCCTCCGCACGCCCGAGGGCCGAGAGGACCCGTTCGGCATTGCCCAACAGGTCCCCCACCACCGGGTTGATCTGGGCAGCAGCGAGGCGGAGTAGGGGCACGGTTTCGAGGCTAGTTGCCACTCTCTGGGTACTCGAGGGCTCCAAGTTCACAGAGCCGTAACACGCTCGAGATTCAGAGCCTCACGTTCACTGGCAGAATGGGGGGGCACCTCGGGGACGTCGGTCGCCGGGTGTGATCCCAAGGAGAGAAGGAGACACCGTGCCGTATCAGGCCGAGTACATCTGGATTGACGGCACCGAGCCCTCGCCGCTGCTGCGTTCGAAGACCAAGATCATCGATGACGGCAAGACCCCGCCACTGTGGGGCTTCGACGGCTCGAGCACCAACCAGGCCACCGGAAGCAACTCGGACTGCGTGCTTCGGCCGGTCTTCACCTGCCCTGACCCGCTGCGCGGCCCTGACGACATCCTCGTGATGTGCGAGGTGCTCAACGCGGACATGACCCCGCACCCCACGAACATGCGCGCCAAGCTCGTGAGCGTGGCCAAGAAGTACGCCAGCCACGAGCCAATCTTCGGTCTCGAGCAGGAGTACACCTTCATCCAGAACAACCGCCCCTACGGGTGGCCTGAGAACGGCTACCCCGCACCGCAGGGTCCGTACTACTGCGGCGTCGGTGGCGACAAGATGCCCGGCCGTGACATCGTCGAGGCCCACACCGCAGCGTGCATCGCCGCGGGTCTTGCTATCGAGGGCACCAACGCCGAAGTGATGATGGCGCAGTGGGAGTTCCAGATCGGCGCCCTGCCCCCTCTCGAGGTCTCGGACCAGCTGTGGGTCGCCCGTTGGCTGCTCTTCCGTATCGCCGAGGACTTCGGCGTGTTCGCCACGCTCGAGCCCAAGCCCATGCTCGGCGACTGGAACGGTGCCGGCTGCCACACCAACTTCTCCACCAAGGAGATGCGTGCGGACGGTGGCTGGAAGTACATCATTGCCGGAGCTGAGGCCCTCGGCCGTGCCGTCGATGAGCACATCGAGAACTACGGCGACAACATCGAGGACCGCCTCACCGGTCACCACGAAACAGCCCACTACTCGGACTTCTCGTACGGCATCTCCGACCGCGGCGCCTCGATCCGCATCCCACTCGCCACGGCCCGTGAGAAGAAGGGCTACCTCGAGGACCGTCGGCCCAACGCCAACATGGACCCCTACCGGGTCTGCCGGGTCATGGTGAACACCATCTGCTCCGACGCTGCAAAGGTCGGTGGGGCCAAGAAGGCCGCCACGAAGAAAGCACCGGCCAAGAAGGCGGCAGCCACGCGTACTGCGAAGAAGGCACCGGCCAAGAAGGCTGCAAAGCGGACGGCTCGTCGCTAAGCACCCTCGCAATCGAAGCGACACCACGAGCCGGGTTCCCGACGGAGCCCGGCTCGTGGTGTCTCTGAGGACACTTGAGAGAAGAGAGACAGCAGATGGCATCGATGCAGGGACAGAGCGACTATGTCCTGCGAACCGTCGAGGAGCGCGGGATCCAGTTCATCCAACTGTGGTTCACCGACGTGCTCGGCACACCGAAGGCCTTCAACATCACCCCGGCCGAGCTCGACAACGCGCTTGAGGAGGGGATGACCTTCGACGGCTCCGCCATCGATGGCTTCTCGAGGTTCCAAGAGGCCGACGTCCTGGCCAAGCCCGATCCGAGCACCTTCCAGCTACTGCCCCTGCACCCCAAGGGCGAGCTGGTGGCGAGGATGTTCTGTGACATCGTCCATCTCGATGGGACCCCCTTCGACGGCTGCCCGCGCGCAGCCCTGCGGCGGGTGGTCGGAAGCGCCCTTGATCAGGGATTCACGTTCTTCGCCTCCCCAGAGCTCGAGTACTTCTATTTCGCCGATCTCACCGGCGACGGACCTCCCATGCCATTGGACACCGGGTCCTACTTCGACCTCGCTGTCGCCGATCTGCCCACCGAACTGCGGCGTCGCTCCGTGCTCACCCTTGAGGAGATGGGGATCCCCGTCGAGCATGCTCAGCACGAGGACGCTCCCTCCCAGCACGAGATCGACCTGCGCTACACCGACGCCCTCACCATGGCCGACACCGTGATGACCACGCGCCTCGTGGTCAAGGAGGTCGCCCGGCAAGCCGGCGTGGCTGCTTCGTTCATGCCCAAGCCTCTCTCCAACGTTCAGGGATCGGGAATGCACACTCACTTCTCCCTGTGGCGCGAAGGCGCGAACGCCTTCGCCGATCCTTCCTCGGCTGACGGGCTTTCCGAGATCGCCCGCGGCTTCATCGCCGGCCTGCTTACCCATGCCCGTGAGATCACTGCGGTGACAAACCAGTGGATCAATTCCTACAAGCGCCTCCAGCCGGGTCATGAGGCGCCCACGCTGGTCTCATGGGCGCGTGCCAACTACCGCTCCGCGCTGATCCGCGTGCCGGTGCCCAAGGCGGGACGCATCGACTCGACCCGCATCGAGTACCGCTCACCTGACCCCGCAGCGAATCCCTATCTGGCCTTCGCTGTGATCCTTGCGGCCGGTATGGCGGGTGTCACCGGTGGCTACGAGCTCCCCCTCCCCGCCGGCGAGGATCTCTTCACCCTCGAACCCCGAGAGCTGAGCCGCCGTGGCATCCCACCGCTGCCGGCAAACCTCTCCGATGCCGTTGACGTCATGGAGGAATCCGACCTCGTGCGCAGCGCACTGGGCGAGCACCTTTTTGAGTGGTTCATCCGCAACAAGCGAGAGGAGTGGTCGGCCTACAAGACCGAGGTGACCTCCTTCGAGCTCGGCCGCTACCTTCCGAGGCTCTGATCCGAACAGTGGATCCCTTCGTCTGCTTCCCTGATCCCGCGCCCGCGGAGATCCTCCTCGCCATCACTGAGGTGGGCCATTCCTATCGGTGCGTCGTGACCTCGGCGAACCTCGACGCGCTCGAGGCCGAGGCATGCGAAGACGGATGGGCGGGCGCAGTGCTCAAGGGCACCGAGGACCTCGAGACTGCACTCGAGGTGGCCCGTGCACTTCGCAAGCGCGAAGCACCTGTGACCCCACTCGTCTTGGTGCTCAACGAGTCCCAACTCGAGTCGCTCTCCTTGCGTGAGGACCTCTTCGACGACTTCGTTCTCGAGCCCGTCCGGGTGGCAGAGCTGACGACCCGACTTGGCACGATCCTGCAGCGCACTGGCCGGGGTGCCGATGCCCAGGTCCTCGAATACGGCGCGCTCCAGATCAACCTGTCGACCTATCAGGCGGCGATCGCAGGCAGAGTATTGGACCTCACCTACATGGAGTACGAGTTGCTTCGATTCTTGGCCGCGCACCCCATGCGAGTCTTCACCCGAGAACAACTGCTCAACCGGGTGTGGGGCTATGAGTACTACGGAGGAGCGCGGACCGTGGACGTCCACATCCGACGCTTGCGAGCCAAGCTCGGCGAGTCCCACGCGTCGCTCATCTCGACGGTGCGCTCAGTGGGCTACCGCTTTGGCACCTCGTCGTGGTCGCCAGAATCCTGAGTCGAGTCTGAGGAAGTCGACGGCCACGTCAACTTGGGCCTTTTGGCCCTACCTGCCCCACGTTTGAGGTTGTCAAGATGGCCTCCGCAGCCCACAAGGGGCGTTGCGACGTGACTGGGGGCTCCCGTGAACCTGTCTCTTATACACATCTCCGAGCCCACGAGACCAG
>CAWUMT010000100.1:0-5352 GCA_963923735.1 uncultured Acidimicrobiales bacterium | reverse complement strand
GATGTGTATAAGAGACAGGCAATCCCGGGCTGGTTCGACTACCCTGCCACGACCACGATCGTCCTCGTCGGGACCTTTGCCGACAACGGCGAGGGCTGGGAAGGACCTCCTCCGTCATCGGCGACCACCGAGAACCGCCAGGACGTTGAGTCATTCAGGTGACGAAAGGCACACGAGGTCAAGGTGGTCGTGCAGCTCAGGCCCGCCGGCGTCGAGTGCACGGTGTAGCTCTGCGCTCCCGGTACGGCGGTCCACGAGACGTTGAGCCGCTGAACGCCGACGCTCACAACCGGCTGTTGCGGCACAGGGAGCGACGCTCCCGCAGGGAGTTCTGCAACAAGCAGCGATCCCGCCCCGACGCACAGCGCACCGAGTGCACGTAGCGCTTGTCGGCCTCGTTGTGAAGGGTTCCACGCCATGACCGAACGCTAGGTCCGGGTTCGATCAAAGACTCAGCGCCCCATTCAAGAAGTGACCTTGGTCCCGCTCAGCGGTCCCAGCCGTCGTCCTCCTCGTAGAACTCCTCGTCGTAGTACTCCTCTTCCTCCGCCGCCGTGCGCCGATGGCGCGGTTGGCGTTGGGACAGGACCTTGATCCGACGCGCCACGAGGTAGAACAGCGCGCCGCCGATCCCGATCGCTGCGATGCCGATGTCACCCTGTTCGAACGTCAAGGGAATGGCCACCGGGATCAACGCCCCCACCACCCACACGAGCTGCTGACGGGTGGCGAAGCGTGCGAAGGCTCGGCCCTGCGCGGCCACCGGCACGAGGCGCTGGGTCATCGCATCGAAAGAAGGCTGAGAGATTGACCCGGCGATGCCGATCACGATGGCGAGGACCACCTCGACGGGCAAACTCCCTCCGACGTAGGACGCGCCGGCTGCAGCGAGGCCCACCACGGTCAGCGACAACAGGAGCATCTGGGGCTCGCGCATGTGGTTGCGCAGCCGCGGCACGAGGGACAATCCGATCAGCGCGCCGATCCCGGAACCGCCAAGCGCGAGTCCGTACCACCAGAGCGCCGCATGCTCTCGGCGAAGCCCGAAGGCCAGAAGGAACACGAGGAACCCGGCGATTCCCCTCAGAAGGGAGTTCGCCGTGAGCCCGAGGAGCACTTCGGGGTGCGGCGGGCCGTCGATCATCGAGCGATCGTCTCCGTCCCACTGCTCTTCGCCCTCATCGCTGCGGGACTTGGGCAGCTTGAGGCGGAACCCGGCGATCGCACTGCCGAGGAAGATCACCCCGGCGAAGATCAAGACGCCGGGCGAGCCCACCGTCTTGAGCAGGATGATGCCGGGGATCGAGACCACGAAGCCCGCGAGGGTTCCAAGCAGCGTGAGCTGGGCGTTCCATCCGGCCAGGCCATGGGGCGTCCCCCCTTCGGTGGGTTCCTCGCCGAGATACGCATCGGCGACGGAGTGTTGGGCGGCCACCACCGCGTGCTCCGCTTCGGCCTCGGCGATCTCGGTGATGAGTGCACCTCGAGTCACGAGATAGAGCTTGGAGAGCACCAGGATCATGAAGGCTTCGGGGAACAGCCACAGCGAGTGGATGTCGCGGGCCATGAACGGGACGATGGCCATGCGACCGAGCGCGGAGAAGATCACCATGGCGCGTCGCGCCCCTCGGGAGCGGTCGATGATGGGACCGAGCAAGGGCGAGACCACGGCGAACGGGGCGATGGTCAAGGCCAGATAGAGCAGCACCTTGGACTTCGCCTCGGTGGGCGAGATCGAGAAGAACAGCGAGCCGGCCAGGGAGATCGTGACGAGCGTGTCGCCGCCGAGCATCAGCACCTGGGTGAGCGCCAGGCGGCCGAAAGGGGCGGATTGGTCGAAGAGGTCGGCCAGCGCCTCGGCCGCCAACGCCCGCAGACGGACGATGCGGGAGCGAACAGCCATGGCTTCCAAGCCTACGAGGGCCCCCCGGCGGCCTCGTGGACGCCACAGCGGAGCAGGTCGCTCGCTAGGTTGAACCCATGATTGGTGTGCTCATCGTCCCGGGGTTCTCGACGGCCCTGTGGGCCTCGGCGCTCGGTGCACTCGGCACCATGGCGGTGGCCTTTCTCGTCGGGCGACTCCTGGGTCGCTACCGCGACATCGATGTGTTCTGGCCACTGGGCTTCGTGGTGGTGGCCTGGGTCGCCTTCGGCGTCTCGGCGAACCAGCCCGGCGTGGACCACCTTCAGCGCTCACTGCTGGCGATCCTGACCTCGATCTGGGGGCTCCGCCTTGCGGGTTACCTGGCCTGGCGGTCGCGAGGAGCCGGGGAGGACCCTCGGTACGAGGCGATCCTCTCGCGGGCCAAGGGCTCGAAGGTCCTCTACTCCCTCGCCATCGTCTACGGCCTCCAAGCCATGCTCCTCTGGCTCGTCTCGCTGACCGTGGTGGTCGGGATGTTCGCCCGCAGCCCCCTCGTGCCCCTCGAGATCCTTGGTGCGGCCATCTGGGGGGTGGGGTTCTGCTTCGAGACCATCGGCGATGCCCAGCTCCTTCGATTCTCCAAGGACCCCACCACCAAGGGCCGAGTCCTCGACACGGGCCTGTGGGCGTGGACGAGGCACCCCAACTACTTCGGTGACGCCTGCGTCTGGTGGGGCCTCTTCGTGATCGCCGCATCGGGTGGGTGGGGCGTGCTGATCCTCCCGGCGCCGCTCTTGATGAACCTGCTCCTCGTCCGGGTCTCGGGCAAGGCGATGACCGAACGCCGGATGGCGCGTACCCGAGTCGGCTTCGATGACTACGTCGCTCGGACGTCAGGGTTCTTCCCCCGCCCCCCGCATCGCCCCTGAGATTCGGCTCCGAAGAAGGCGACCCAACCCGTCGAACTGGGCGCGAAGAGTTCACTTGGCGCCACCCTCTCGTCACATGGGCCCTCGGTAAGGTCACGGCCGTGCAGATGAAGAAGGCCCTCTCCCCTCTCGTCCTCGTCGCCCTGGCCGGCAGCCTCGGCACCGCGTGTTCAAGCGCACCGACGGTGAGCGGGACCACGCAGGTCCAGCTGGCTCGATCTGCCGCACTGGCCAAGCTCTCGATGTCGTACACCGACGTCTCCCAGATGCCCGGCACCAAGGTCGACGCGTCAGGGGCCAACGTCGTCGAGACGCTCAGAGCCTCGCTGTCCGCCTCGAAGGCCTCGCAGACGCTGCGGTTCTCCAACAACCAGGGCAACCTCGACGTGATCTTCGTCAACGGCACGATCTACGTCCGCACTGATGCGAACACCCTTGTCTACGCCCTCGGAATGCCGGCTTCCACCGGGCCCTCCTGGGCGGGCCACTGGCTGGCCATCTCTCAGAGTGACACCCAGTTCGCCGAGATCGCTCCGACGCTGACCTATGAGTCGAACCTCGACCCGTTCCTCCCGACGGGCATCGTCACGGTCAAGGAGCATCAGCAGCTCCACGGCACCGAGGTGACCGCACTCTCGGGTGCCGCGGCCAAGACCGGGACGGTGGTCTCGGGCTCCACCACGCTGTATGTGTCGACGGCCACGGGTCTTCCCGTGGGTGCCACCGTCCAGGCGATCGACAAGGACAAGCACACGATCACCGAGGTCGTGCAATTCACCTCGTTCGGCGACCCCGTCGATGCCGTGGCACCGAGCGACGCGACGCCGATCTCGACGGCCGCCCACACGACCGCCCCCTGAGGCTGACTAGTTGGCCGGCAGCACGCCAGCCTGCACGATGCCCTGGAATCCCGTCGAGGTCTTGTAGACGAAGGACAGCAGGCCCGCACCCGGCCAGACGAAGGTCCCACCCACCGGGATGGTGGAGGACGAAGGGCCGGTCTTGTAGAACGAGGAAATCGACACCGGCTTCGAGCTCAAGTTCGTCCAGGTCACCGGGGTGTCCGACGCCACGAAGAGGTGGTACGGCAGGACGCCCTTGTCAGTGATGATGATCTGATCGCCTTGGTCGTTGTAGGACCCGATGGCCTTGCCAGTGGGTGTCGTGGGGACCTGATAGGTCGTCCCGTTGATCACCGTCGTCGGCGGCTGGACCTGCGGGGCCGGCTTGGGCTTGTAGGCCGGGATGGTGGTTCCCGTGCTCGATCCACCTCCGCCGCACCCAGAGAGGACGCCAGCGGCGCCCAGGACGAGAGTCAACGTTGGGATCAGACGACGCACGGGGTTCCTCCGCAGATCAGATGGTCGAGGGCAGGAGTAGGTAGAAGTGGGAGTAGAAGACCAGCGCCACACCGAGGACGATAGGGGTGCTGAGCACGTAGACGACCACGATCTGCGCCCGCCAGCGCCGGTAGGCCTCGAAGCTGAAGATGAGGGCCAGCGCGAGTGCGAGGCCCCACAGGATCGTCGGCAGCAGTTGTCCCGGTTGACCAGCGACGCCGAGCTCGGCCGCCGACGGCTTGACCGTCGGCTTCTTGGCGGCCGCCGGCTCGGTCGTCAATGCCGCCCGGAGGAATTCGCGTCCACCCGTGATCGAGGATGCCGTGATCAAGGTCAGTGACGGCTCTGCCCGCGGCGAGGCGGGGTCAGGCTGTCCTGCGCTGACCGTGGTCAGCGGCGTCGTCACCTTGTAGGTGAACTTGCCCAGGGAGGTCACCACCGTGATGGTGGCGCCCCGCTGGAGCTGGCTCAAGGTGGCGAACGGGCGGCCGCCGGTGAAGTGCCGGCCGAGGATCACCGCGTTGCCCTTGGTCCCGAGCCGGGCTGCATCAGTCATCGTGCCGGGCCCACCAGTGAGATCGGCCGGGGTGGTGCCCTGCACCACCACCTGGCGGAGGTGGAGGCTCGGGATCGTCAGCACCGCCGCCGGGCCGCCGTCCTTGGGCAGCGCCCCAGAGAGCGTGACGGCTCCGGCGGGGGTGGTGAAGACATTGAGCATCTGGCGCTGCTTGCGCTGCTCCTGGAGGCCAGTGAAGGTGAATACGTAGGCCACAAAGAGCAGGAGGCAGAGCCCGAGAGTGAGGAAGCCAAGCCCGATGGTCAGTCGGGTGTGGCGGGTGCGACCTGCGCCCTCGTTCTCGGTCTGCTCCTCCTCGGTTGCAAGGACCTCGAAGTCGAGTGCCTCGTCCTGGTCAAGTGCGTCGAGGCTCACGCCAGGTCCTCCGGCTCATCTGAGACCCCGTGGTCGATCCGGCCCACTCGAACCCGGCGGGCCAGGGCCGCCACGGAGGAGCCGAAGAGCAAGGGCACGCTGAGCAGCAGTGCGGCGGCACCCACGGCGACGACCCAGGGAATCATGAGTCGAGCACCGGTGGCCTGTGCCACCAAGGTGCCGTAAGTAGGCGACGACGAGGGGATCACCCTGGGCTTCTGCGGGGCGTTCCCCCCATTCGAAGTCTTCGTCCCGAGCGTGTGCGTCGAAGCGTACGAGGGCGAGTTG
>CAWUMT010000099.1:0-5387 GCA_963923735.1 uncultured Acidimicrobiales bacterium | reverse complement strand
CGCACGCTTCTTCGTCATGGAGTTCGTCGATGGTCACGCCATCCGCTCGGTCGCCGACGCCGAGCAGCTCAGCCTCGAGACCCGAGGCGCCATCGGCCCCCACATGGCGGCCACCCTGGCCAACCTCCACCGGATCAATCCCGATGAGGTGGGTCTCGGGGACCTCGCCCGCAAGGATGCCTACGTGGCCCGCCAGCTCAAGCGCTGGCGGGGCCAGCTCGAGGCCATGACGCTTCAAGGCGAGACCCACACCACCGGGGTCCTTGCCCTCGGCGATCGGTTGGCCGAGTCGATCCCCGAGCAGCAGGCCGTTGCGTTCGTCCACGGCGACTACCGCCTCGACAACCTGATCATCGGCGAGAACGGCTCGGTCAAGGCCATCCTCGACTGGGAGCTCTGCACCCTGGGTGACCCCATGGCCGATCTCGGGATGCTCTGGGTCTACTGGCCCGAGCCCGGCGAGGAGCTCGGCTCGCTCGAGGAGTTCTCGGCCACCACCGCCCAAGGGTTCTGTCCTCGTACCGAGCTCATCGAGGCCTACGCCCAGTACAGCGACCTCGACCTGAGCGAGCTCCCCTACTACCGCGCCCTCGCCCTCTGGCGGCTCGCCTGCATCCTCCAGGGGGTCTACCGGCGGACCTCCGAAGGGGCCGGTGGTGGCAACGACTCTTCCGTGGACAATTTCCCCGCCCACATCGCGCTCCTCGCTCGGCTCGGCGAGGTTGCGCTAGAAGAGAGGTCGAGATGAGCTTTCGACCTGACGAGGCACCGCTGTTCACCCTGATCGAGGATCTCGATCTCCACGAGCCTGTGCTCGTGATCGCCCTCGACGGCTGGGTCGACGCCGGGGTGGCCACCGCCACGGCCGTAGCCAGCCTGCTCGAGTCGGCCGAGACCGAATTGGTGGCGGTGTTCGACAACGAGGTCCTCATCGACCAGCGAGCCCGCCGACCCATCGTGCGGATCGTCGACGGGATCACCGAGTCGCTGACCTGGCCCGAGATCCAGCTTCGGGCCGGAACCGACAAGGTCGGGCGTGACCTCCTCGTGCTCTGTGGGCCTGAGCCCGACGTCTACTGGTCGGCCTTCGTCGACGGCGTGGTCGAGCTCGCTGAGCGCTTCGAGGTCCGCCTCGTGGTCGGCCTGGGGGCCTTCCCTGCCCCGACCCCGCACACTCGTCCGGTCAAGCTGACCGCCACCGCACCGGCGAACTCCGCGCGGTTCTTGGAGCAGGTCAGCCACACCGAGGGTGAGCTTGAGGTGCCCGCAGGAGTGAACTCCGCACTTGAGCTCGGCTTCGCACAGGCCGGCATCGACATGGTCACGCTCTGGGCACGGGTGCCGCACTACGTGGCGGCGATGTCCTATCCCCCTGCCGCCATCGCGCTGCTTGAGGGCTTGGGACGGATCGCCGAGCTCTCGCTGTCCACCTCGGCGCTGCGCGAGGAGGCCGACGAGGCCCAGAGTCAGGTCGAAGAGCTCATCGGGGCCAACCCCGACCACCAGGCCATGGTCCGCTCGCTCGAGGCCACCCTCGATGCCACCGAGGGCAACCCGCTCGGCGTCGAGGAGATCCCGAGCGGCGACGAGCTGGCGGCGGAACTCGAACAGTTCCTCCGCGGCGAGACTTCCTGAGCAAAACGCTCAGAAGAGCGTCGGCGGCTCGGTAGTTCTGTCGCTTTCACCCGCGAACGGCGTCGCGTCCTGCGATGCGGCCCTCGGCACGCTGAGATCCTGCTCTCGCTCCTCTTCATCCCCGGCGAGCTCCGGCGTGGCGTGATCGAGGCCGAGCTGGAAGCCCTCCAAGAACACGGTGGCCTCGGCTTGGCGAGGGTGGCGGTTGGCCAGCTCGTGGAAAGCCGGGCCATGGCCGTGGTGGCGCAGGTGGGCGAGCTCATGGACCAGCACTGCGTCGAGCACCCAGTCGGGCACGGCGCGCAGACGATCACTCAGGCGGATCGCCCCGGTCTCCGGGGTGCACGACCCCCAGCGGCGATGCTGGTTGGCCACGAAGCGCACCGAGCTCGGCGTGACCCCGAGGTCGTAGCGCTCGATGAGCACTTCGGCTCGCCGGAGCAGCTCGGCGTCGGAGGCCTGGTGGCTGGGCCGATGACGACTGGCCCGATCGACCAACCAGGAGACCAGGTCCTCGCGTTCTTGTCCGCGCACGTGGGCCGGCAACGCCAGGATCAATCGCGGGCCCTCCCACCAGGCGGTGGCGGTCTTGCGCCGACGCGCCGAGGTGCGCAGCTCGAGCTCGGGTCTCGTGGCGGTGGCCTCGCGTCGCTCGAGGGGCTCGACGGGCGTGCGGCGCCGCGACGAGCCCATGGCTCAGGGAACCAGGTTGACGAGCTTGGGTGGACGAGCGATCACCCGAGAGGGCTCGACGCCGCCGAGCTCGGCCTGGACCTTCTCTGAGGCCAGTGCCGCAGCGATGGCATCGGCCTCGGAGATGTCGTTGGCCACTTCGAGCTTGTCGCGGACCTTGCCCTTGACCTGGATGACCATCGTGGTGGTCTCCGCCTCGACCAAGGAAGGGTCGAAGCTGGGCCAGGACTGCTCGTGGACGTGGGTGCCGTGACGCTGCTCCCAGAGCTCAGCGGGCAGGTGCGGGGCCATGGGGGCCAAGAGCAGCAGCATCGAGTCGATGGCCTCATCCAGGACCGCCTTGTTGGGGCCCTCCTCGGCGCGCACGTAGCGCGACAGCAGGTTGACGAGCTCCATGAGCTGGGCCACCGCGGTGTTGTAGCTCCACCGCTCCATGTCTTCAGAGACCTTCTTGATGGCCCGATGCGTGGCCCGACGGACCTCGAGGTCGCTTGGCGCTTCTGCGTCGCGCCAGGCGAACTCGCCCGTTGCCAGTCGAAAGAGGCGCTCCAAGAACCGTCCGCAGCCGTCGATGACCGAGTCGGTCTGCTCTGACCAGTCGAAGTCATCAGCCGGCGGGCCGACGAAGAGGTGGAAGAGCCGGAGCCCGTCAGCGCCCACGGTCTCGTAGTACTTGGTCGGCGCCACCAGGTTGCCCTTGGACTTCGACATCTTCGAGCCGTCCATGCGGATCATGCCCTGGGTGAAGAGGCGGCGAAACGGCTCGCGCTCCATGCCCGGGGCGAGGCCGACGTCGATGATGGCCTTGGTGAAGAAGCGGGCGTAGAGCAGGTGCAAGATGGCGTGCTCGATGCCGCCGATGTACTGATCCACCGGCATCCAGTGGCGCACGGCCTCCGGAGAAAAGGGCACGCCCTCGGTGAAGGGATCGCAGAAGCGCAGGAAGTACCAGGACGAGTCCACGAAGGTGTCCATGGTGTCGGTCTCTCGGGTGGCCGGTCCACCACACCTCGGACACGTCGTGGTCACGAAGCCCTCGTGGGTGGCCAGCGGGGACTGGCCCGAGGGCGTGAACTCGACGTCGTCGGGAGCGACCACGGGCAGCTGGTCGTCCGGCACCGGCACCGCACCACAGGTGGTGCAGTTGATGATCGGGATCGGGCAGCCCCAGAAGCGCTGACGACTCACCAGCCAGTCACGCAGGCGGTAGGTGACGGTGCCCTCGCCCGTTCCTTCGGCCTCGAGCCACTCGATGGCCTTGGCCTTGGCCGCGGGGACTTCGAGACCATCCAAGAACCCCGAGTTCACCTTGAGCCCGTCGCCCGTGTAGGCCTCGGCGAAGTCCGCCGGCAGGCCGCCTTCGGGCTCGGTCGTGCGGATGATGGGCAACCCGTGCGTGGTGGCGAAGGCGAAGTCACGCTCGTCCTCGGCCGGCACGGCCATGATCGCCCCGGTGCCGTACCCCATGAGCACGTAGTCGGCGATGTAGAGCGGCACAGGCGCACCGGTGAACGGGTTGAGCACATGGGCTCCGGTGAACGCACCGCGCTTCGACAGCGGACCGCCTTCAGAGGAGGTGCGCTCGATCTCGGTGGCACCGGCGATCCGAGCACGCAGCTCGTCGACGACGGCACGCTGCTCAGGGGTCGTGAGCTCGTCGACCAGAGGGTGCTCAGGAGCCAGCACCGCATAGGTCATCCCGAAGCTGGTGTCAGGCCGGGTGGTGAAGACCCGGACGCTCAGCTCAGGGCGGCCCTCGACCACGAGGTCCATGTGCGCACCTTCGGAGCGGCCGATCCAGTTGCGCTGCATGGTCTTGACCCGCTCGGGCCACTCGAGGCCGTCGAGACCCTCGAGGAGCTCATCGGCATAGGCGGTGATCTTGTAGAACCACTGCTCGAGGTCGCGCTTCTCGACGAGGTCGCCGGAGCGATCACAGGTGCCGTCCGCGTTGACCTGCTCATTCGCCAGCACCGTGTTGCAGCCCGGGCACCAATTGACTGGGGCCTGCTTCTTGTAGACGAGGCCGGCCTCGAAGAGCTTGAGGAAGATCGCCTGGGTCCAGCGCATGTACTCCGGATCATGGCTGCGGACCTCACGACGCCAGTCGTAGACGGCGCCGAGCTTGCGCACCGAGGTGCGCAACTCCTCGATGCGCTCATCGGTGAAGACCCGAGGGTGCGTGCCCGTCTTAATCGCAGCGTTCTCGGCAGGGAGTCCGAAGGAGTCGAACCCGAAGGGCGTGAGCACGGCCTTGCCCTGCATGGTCTGGTAGCGGACCACGAGGTCACCGAAGGTGTAGTTGCGCACGTGGCCCTGGTGGGCGGAACCCGACGGGTAGGGATACATGCACAGGGCGTAGAACTTCTCTCGAGGGTCGTCGTTCTCGACCTCATATAGCCCCGAGGCCAGCCAACGTTCCTGCCAGCGCGCCTCGATCTCTTCCACCTCATACGCCCGTGCCACGGGCACGATGCTACGCGGTTCGCTCAGAGCCCCTTGCGAGGCGGCGCCGATCGAGGCTCCGGCGGGGCCCTGCTAATGTGACCAGTCCCACGGGGGTGTAGCTCAGCTGGCTAGAGCACTTGACTGGCAGTCAAGAGGTCGTGGGTTCAAGTCCCATCACCTCCACCATCTTCCTCATCGAGGCCACTCCTTCGAGTGGCCTCGGTGCGCGTCTGGGCTCCGTTCGGTGAATCTGTGACCAACGACCCTAGGCACCCCTTCTCCCGATCAGGCATCGTTGCGAATCGACCAATCCGTCAGTCCGACGAGATTCCCCCAAGGAGAGAGCAACGTGGAATTCACGCCCTGGAGCAACGACATGGAGTTCACCGACATCAAGACTCCGGTCTTCGACTGTGACTTCCACTTCTATGAGACCGCGGAGTCCTTCACTCGCTATCTCCCCAAGGAGTACTCGAACCTCATCCGCCTCTCCGAGGTCGACGGCCGCACCAAGATGGTGATCAAGGACCGCATCTCGAACTACATCCCCAACCCCACCTTCGAGGTGGTCGCCGCACCGGGCTCAGGCTTCGAGTACTTCTCCGGCCGCA